>DAOUTT010000195.1 GCA_030668545.1 Anaerolineales bacterium
TCGAGCCTGCTAATGCGGCAGGCTTTTTTCTTTCCCTCTCATTCACCCTATGTCTATATATAAAATCAAGTGGCTATGCGAAAAGCGTATGCGTAACTGCACGTATTTATCAACAGGTATGGAATATTGGGTTAACTTGGAGCCAGTTCATTTCACATCATACGAGCCCATACTTAATCTCCTTCAGTTGAACGACACAGGGTCTGTCTCAAACGCTTCTGCATTATGTGGAATCGTGATGCTCCGCTTTCGGTCGCCGGCGCAGCCTGCGCCTTGAGGTTCACGGTCTAAACCTCCCGCAGGTTTTGAACCTGCGGGAGGTTAGTTAATTAATGAGCCGGGAGGTTCAGCTCCGGGCGGAGCAGATAGAAAATATCCGCTTGAATACTCCCGAATTTCGAGGAGAATCGCTTATGCTTATGGTGTTGGAATTTCTGTCGTCGGAGTTTCAGTTGGCGTCGGCGTGCTTGTAGGGGTTGAAGTCGGCGTTGAAGTCTCTGCAGGTGTTCCCTCAGTCGGAGAAGGGGTGGGAGAAGGCGTAAGAGTAGACGTTGGCGTGGTTTCGAACGTCGCTGTAGCCGTGCCGATCCCAAGTGTTGGTGTAGCTGTCAATGTCGGCGTCGGGGCTGTCGCCGTCGCACAAAGAATTGCGACCTCCGTCGCAGTCGGCTCTACCCCACCCGGGGCCACGTACACGAAGGCCTCGCTGAAGTAGTACATGGAAAGGCAATAGTCCTCCTCTGCCAGTTCGGAGGCGTACGCTTTCGCCGAGAGACCGTACTTCGTACATGCTCCCCAGATGTTCGCCTGACAGATCTGGCCGAAATATTCAGTAGCCAGGCTCCAATCCAAGCCGAAGTAGCTATTAGCGAAAATGAAGAAAGCCGCGGAGTGCTTCCAACTCGCGGCTTGCGAGTCGAGGGGGCCGAATCGTTCTGCGAGTGTGAGATCGTAGATCCCCTGCTCCAGCCTGGCTGCAAAGAAATTGTCCATGCCTCGATTTCGCAGCGAGGAGGCCATCATGCGGTTCACCTCCTCCAAACGATACTCGGGGTTTTCGCCACGCAGCCTGATCAGAATATCTAAAGTCGTCGTCCAGTCCTCACGGCTGAAAGCATCCTGTGCGCTTGAAAACATCCCCTCATGGGAAGTGAAATCCGGAGTCGGAGTCGGCGTTAATGAGGCGATAGGGCTTGCAGTTGGCGTAGGCTGGTCCAGCGCGGTGAGCGCTTCACCGAGGAGTTCCGCTGCGCCGGGGAAATTTGGATCAAGGCTCAAAACATACTCGAAGCGCTGGACAGCAAGCTCGAAGTTCCCTGCGAGTAAATCCTCAATGCCCTGGTCCATCTGCTGCTGAGCAGCAGAAGCCATGGTCTCGGTCTCTGCGACCTCGCGCATGGATAAACCGCGCACATAGCCGCTAACGGTTGCGATCGCAAGCACAACGAAGATCAGACCAGGAATCCCTAGAAACCACAGTCGAGACATCCTCCGCTTGGGGGCCGCTGATACCGTTTTCACTGGCTGTGTGTCACCAAGCGACGGCGGCTCCCGGTTTACGGGATGTTTTTGAGTCAGATCGTTCGGGTCGGAGAGAGTCATACCACCTACCGTTACGGAACGTAGCCGCCCTCTGGCAGCTCAGGGAGTGTTGGGCTAAACGCGCTCGTCTCGACAAAGATGGTGTCACGCAAGATCCGGATTTGATCCGGCACAAAACGCAACACCTGAGCGCCATCCGGTCGGGTATAGAAACCAACCATACTAGGAGGAGCGATGGCACCTGATTGGATATTTTCCTTAGGGACCTTCAACGTTAGCCAGGCCAGTGAGATAATTTGCTCCAGGGTGAGATTCGTCCGAATCCCCGATGCGAGTTCTTGATAGAGAGTTGGGGAACGTGCAATCAAACCTGGAAGAACATCAAATCCTACAACCCTGTCCAATGCAGCCAGGATCACTTGCTGCTGGCGCTCGGCACGGCCGAAATCCCCGCCGGCGTTCTTCCGCACCCTTGCATAAGCAAGAGCTTCAGCACCGTTCAAATGGTGGGGTTTCGCCTCCAAATAGCTCGACTCAGCGCCTATCGGTGCAATCCTTATGCGCTCCTTCACCAATACATCGATGCCGCCGATCTCATCGATCAGGCGTTCAAATGTGTGGAAATCGATAACCGCATAGTAAGTGATCGGAACTCCGAGGAGGTTTTCAGCGGTCTGCTGGGCCAGTGCGGGACCGCCGCCAGGGAGATTGTAAGCCTCACCAAGCATATAGGCAGTGTTGATGCGATTATGCGTGAAACCAGGGATCTCAACCCATAGATCACGGGGGATAGACAGCATCCCCGCCTGTAACGTGAGTGGATCGACAGTGATCAACATCATCGTATCGCTTCTCGGATTGTCATCAGACGCGATCCAATCGCGGTAATCCACACCCATTACCAGGACAGTCACCCTGGATTTCCCATCCCACGGCTGGGGCTCTGCTTCGAGCCTCACCGCCGTCGGCGTCGCGCCGGGAGGCGCTGATCCATCCCCCTCATCTCCAGAAGTACTCTGGAACGGGTTCAAGCCCACTCCCGTATAAGAAGCCGTCAGATCACGGACGACGGAAAAGGATACAAACCCTGCTATCAGCAGCGTGAGAACAAAGGCTGCTGCAAGAAGGCCAATAGCCCAATTCGTAATCTTTGAAGATCCCTTCGTCATGCTATTTCATCCTGTCCAGAAGACGCACTAACATACAACCATTTAATTCCAGTTGCAAGGTCGCCTCCAGATCTGCGCGCGCTTATCCCTTTCACGTCCAACCAAACAGGGTTTCGAGGGAATAAGCGAGTTCTCAGATACGGCGGGCTATTGTATCAGATCACCGGGCCTGATTCGCGAACTTCTGGGGGGAAATCCGGGGCGAACTTTTTAAAGTTATCAATGAATCGCGATGCTAAAAGACGGTACTTCTCTTGATATTCACTCTTGCTCGACCAAGAAGAAGAAGGATCGAGCACATCTGCAGGGACTCCCTCGCACATGACCGGAACCTCGAAGCCGAATATGGGATCCTTCTTGTATTCCACATCAAGCAGTGCACCAGAGAGCGCAGCATTCAACAGAGCACGAGTATGGCTGATGCTGATCCTCTTCCCAACGCCGTAGGGTCCTCCAACCCAGCCCGTATTGAGCAGCCAAGTGTTTACACCATGTCGCTCGATCTTTCCCTTGAGCAAATCAGCGTAGACAGAGGGATGATGGACCATGAACGGTGCACCGAAACAGGTGCTGAAAGTGATTTCCGGTTCATCTCCTACTCCAACCTCAGTTCCACCTACTTTTGCTGTGTATCCCGATACGAACTGATATAGAGCCTGGCCAGGGGAGAGCTTAGCAATCGGCGGCAATACGCCAGACGCATCACAAGTAAGCAGAATGATATTCTTCGGGTGTTCAGCCATTTTCTCTGGAACGGAATTCTCGATGAACTCTAGGGGGTAGGAGGCGCGGGTATTCTCGGTATGCTCATTGTCGTTGAGATCGATCTCTCGTGTTACCGGGTCGTAGACAACATTCTCAAGTACCGTGCCGAATTTACCTGTAGCTGCATAAATTTCCGGTTCTGCGCTGGAAGAAAGGCGGATCACCTTCGCGTAACAACCGCCTTCAAAATTGAAGATTCCCTTGTCGCTCCATCCGTGTTCATCGTCACCAATGAGGCTGCGGGTGGGGTCAGCCGAGAGAGTTGTCTTCCCTGTTCCCGAGAGGCCAAAAAATAGCGCCGCATCCCCCTCCGGACCCACGTTCGCCGAACAGTGCATCGGCATAACACCCTGAAGTGGGAGTAGGTAATTTAATACTGTGAAAATCGATTTCTTGATCTCGCCACCGTATGCGGATGACCCGACTATGGCGAGGTTTTTCTCGTAATTTAAGCCGATAAAGGTCTCCGAATTGGTCCCGTCAATAGCTTCGATAGCTTTAAAGGATGGAACTGCGACGAGGGTGAAGGCTGGGATGTGCTGCTTATATTCCTCGGCGCTTTGCGGAAGAAGGAACATATTCCGAGCGAGAAGACTATGCCAGGCATATTCCGCGATGATGCGAATGGGTATACGGTATTCGGGATCTGCGCCTACATAACAGTCCTGGACAAAAACATCACGCCCCTGTACATACCCCAGCATCCGGTTGTAAATCTCGTTGAACTTTTTCACATCATAGGGGCGGTTATATTCCCCCCACCAGATATCCTCTTCCGTTGATGGTTCACGAACGATGAATTTATCGTTCGCCGCTCTTGCGGTGTGTTTTCCGGAGGAGACTGCTATCGCACCCTGGTGAGTGATGTGCCCTTCACCTCGGAAGGTGATCTCCTCGTAAAGCGACTCGGGGGGTAGATTCCAATAGGTAATATTGAGATCCGTAAACCCGTGATTTTCCAATCCGTAGTCACACTTTAATGCATCTGCTTCAGCTTGAGCGGGTGTTTTGATATTCAACAAATTGTTTGTCATAACCAATCCCTAGTAAGTTTACGATTGCCAATGTAGATGTCATCGGAAGATTCAGGGTCTAACGCCCACTTCAAGCGATCGATCCCATCCTTAATGTCCTTGACCGAACCTGCATAACTCAGTCGTAGGTAGCCCTCCATTCCAAACGCAGATCCTGGAACCGTGCAAACCAGCGCTTTTTCGAGCAGGAAATTGGAAAGCTCCGTCGATGTCATCTGGAAGGATCGGAAATCAGGTAAGCAATAGAAGGTCCCATCGGGCTTCGTGACTTGAACCCCGTTGAGACCGATCAACTCGTTCATCATCACGTCGCGGTTATTTTGTATCGTCAAGCGGAGGCTCTCCACTACGCTTTGATCACCCAAAAGCGCTCCTTCTGCAGCTGCTTGAGAGATAACCGGCGGATTTGAAGTCATTTGCGCCTGTAGGTTCGCCA
>DAOUTT010000027.1 GCA_030668545.1 Anaerolineales bacterium
GACCAAGAAGACGAGCTATTAACGGGAATCGAGCTTGTTCTCAAGCGCTGAAAGTCGCATCGCCTAGAGGGCGCAGCTGAAATCGCAGGACACTTGCATTTCCATCACACGTAGACGAATATCAGGAGCGCAACCATGAAAACCGACATCGACCACCTGATGAAAGAAGCCGATCTCGATGCTTTGTTCGTCTTCGGCCCCGCATCCCACAATGCGCCAATGACCTATTTCACCGGTCTCGCTCACCTATCTGTTGGCTTTCTACTTAAAATACGTGACGGGAAGGTGATTCACTTCCACAACCCGATGGAGCGCGAGGAGGCCGCGGCCACGGGGCTGGAAACCAAGGATATCTACGCCGATTACGATTTTCCTGCGCTGCTCGAACAAGCGAATAGAGACAGCAACATGGCTCAGGCACTGCTCCTTGAGAAAGCCCTTGCTGAGTATAAAGTCCACGGTCGCATTGGCATCTACGGCAAGATCGAATTCGGGCATTGGCTTAGGACCATAGATTTCCTGCGCATCAAATTACCCGATGTCGACATATTGGGTGAGGACATGCTGCGCTCGGTGATCACGCAAGCGCGTATGACCAAGGACGAAAGTGAGATCGAACGAATCCGCGCCATGGGGCGCATCACCACCGCCGTTGTCGGAGACGTGGCCGGGTTTTTAACCTCCCATCGTGTTAAAGATGGCTACCTGGTGAACCGCGAGGGCGAGCAGCTCACAATAGGAAATGTTAAACGCAAAATCAACCTCTGGCTGGCGATGCGCGGCGCTGAAAACCCCAAAGGATCGATCTTCGCCGTTGGGCGCGATGCCGGGATCCCCCACAGCACCGGAACCGATTCGGATCCCATCCCTGTAGGGCAAACCATCGTCTTCGATATCTACCCCTGTGAGGCAGGTGGAGGTTACTTCTACGACTTCACGCGGACATGGTGTCTTGACCACGCCCCGGATGATGTCCTGCAAATTTACGAGGATGTCCTGGAAGTGTACGAGACAGTATATTCGGCGATCAGACCCCATAAACCCTGCCGCGATTCCCAGATCCAGACTTGCGAACTCTTTGAAGCGAAGGGGCACCCGACAGTCCTCTCCAACCCCCTGACAACCGAAGGCTATGTTCACAGTCTCGCCCACGGTATCGGGCTTGACGTCCACGAAGCGCCTAGTTTTAATATAAAATTTGATGATGTGTTGCTGCCCGGGTCGGTTATCACCGTTGAACCCGGGCTTTATTACCCTGACCGCGGACTGGGTGTTCGCATCGAGGATACGGCCTGGATGCGCCCGGATGGTGTGCTCGAGACTTTAGTCGAGTTCCCCAAGGACCTCATCCTCAAGATGCAGGGAGCATAAAGACAAACCGACATTTTTTGTGAGCAGTGAAGGCGAGAAACTTATGAGCGAAGAGACACGAATTCTGGGAATAGAGACATCCTGCGACGAAACCGCAGCGGCCGTTCTTGAAAACGGCCGGCACATCGCCTCAAATATCATCGCTTCACAAACAGAGATACACGCCGAATACGGCGGCGTCTTCCCTGAGATGGCATCACGCGCTCACATCGAAACTATCCATCAAGTTGTTTCCAGCGCCCTCGCTGAGGCGCATGTGGGCCTGGAGTCAATCGATGCTATCGCCGTCACGCGTGGGCCCGGCTTAGCCGGTTCGCTCGTCGTCGGGCTGAA
Organism: Anaerolineales bacterium; assembly: GCA_030668545.1. GTDB lineage: Bacteria > Chloroflexota > Anaerolineae > Anaerolineales > E44-bin32 > E44-bin32. The sequence continues at coordinate 1,705 of DAOUTT010000027.1, forward strand.
TATGGCAAAAGGGCTTGCGATGGGCGCGGGCCTGCCACTTCTAGGAATTAATCACCTGGAAGCCCATCTATATTCCATCTGGCTCGTTGAAGAGGAAGAACCCACATTCCCTCTTCTTGGGTTGATCGTCTCGGGTGGGCATACAGAATTACTGTTAATGCGCGATCACCTCCAGTACGAACGACTGGGAGGCACTCTCGACGACGCAGCCGGTGAAGCCTTCGATAAAGTTGCGCGCTTGCTCGGTCTCAGTTATCCCGGGGGTCCGGCAATAGAAGAAATTGCCAAAGATGGAGACGCTGATGCTTTTAAATTCCCGCGCGCCTGGATGGAAGATACCTGGGATTTTTCCTTCAGCGGATTGAAAACAGCAGTTTTGCGTGAAGTGCGCTCGCTGCAACCCAATCTCGAAGCGGGTGTGGAAGCCCCTGAAGAGGATCTGCCGATTGCCGATCTCGCCGCTTCGTTTCAGGAGGCGGTCGTGGACGTGCTTGTCGGGAAAACGCTCGCGGCAGCAAAGGAGTTCAACGCCAACGAAATCCTCGTCGCCGGCGGTGTATCCGCCAACCAATCTTTACGAGCCTCCTTTCAGACAAAATCAAAAATTCCAGTTCGAGTTCCACCCCTTGCTTTATGCACCGACAATGCGGCGATGGTTGCCGCCGTGGGCCATCGTCGCTTCCTTAACGGTCAGCGCGATGCGCTCGACATCGACGTTCTCCCGAACTGGCCTCTGACCAGTTGATCGTTTCTCCGTGCTCGCCCCTCATCCTTAAATAAAAATCTTCACCTCCTTCTCAGCATCGATGATGAAGCCGAATGAACGAAGGCGAAGATTCGAAGTTCTTTAGATGTGCAACGGTTTTGTATCAGATTGGTCGGTTTCAGCATGGTCCTTGCAGTTACCATGACCGTGGCCATGACCGTGTCCATGTCCCTCACCATGTCCGCCGCAGTTTCCGCCTTCGGACAGTTTCCCCTCCTGAAAACTCGTTAATGCTTCCTGCGCCGTGCCAACAGCTCCAGTGGCGGTTTGTATCCCATAATGGTCGAAGAACTCGTCCGCTCGCCGACCCATTCCACCACAGATCATCACATTCGCTCCAAGCGAGGCGATATATTCAGGAACCTGCCCTGGACCGTGTCCCGCAAAGAAGGGATTGTCAACAACCTTAACTTCCTCTACCGCCTCGTCTTTAAAATCCACGATGACGAAATAAGGGCATCGGCCAAAGTGTTGGCTCACATTGCTCTCTAACCCCTTGTTATCCTCCGTTGAAATTACGAATTTCATATTCATGCCTCCATGTTCCCTCGTTGGGGATGGCATATCGTATCACGATAGGTCTAATAATTGTTCATCACTTATGCTTCTTCTAGATCTTCACGTTGCTGTGCAATCAATTTGACTCCCGCGCGGTGAACCTGTCTGAAATTCCCACCCTGGCATACCGCTCGTAAAACCCCTTCGATATCGATAATTTGAGACCCGGCGAGGATGTCGACCCCATATTCGAAGAGTACCGGACTCATCGGTGTGCTGGGTCCGAGCACGACAACTAATGCCTCTGGCGCACACAGCTCGAGCAGAGACTCCAGCGTGCGATTGATTAAAGCCATGCTTGTGATCGCCACAACGTCCGCTTTCGGTAGAACCTCAGAGGCCATATCTGCCGGTAGATCACCCTGGCGCGGCCTTAACTCCAGGACTTGAAGCTCGCCCACATTACTTCGAAGGCGTGGCACGAAAGGGAAATGCCCAATCAGAGCAACGGTCCGGTTGGCCCCATATCGTGCAAGGAGTGATTCCGCTTGTTCTTCATCAATCCTCTCCGGGTGAGGATCCGGCAATAACGCGTTAAGCGTCGCTACCCCTACACTGGATAAGACGGGCTTATCCTCCTCAAATGCTAGCGTTATAAGCTCACGACCGGTGTACCGCGTCAGCTCACCCGCCTCCGGGACGGCCGGCTCACCTCGTTTGTGGGGTTCTGAGAGCGTTGACGCAAGACCGCATCTTCGCTCTCCTCCCTGATTCACTACAACCGCAGTCCAATGGAGGCCCACTCGGATTTGCTCAATCGCGCCTTCCGGCACTTGAGCAATCAGATCATCAACTAGGCTCATAACCCCTCGCCATAGCCGGGTAACTCGAAATCCTTCTCCCCTACCTTAACTCGCCAATACGGAGTCCATGCGACCCCGAACAAATCCACACGGATATTCTTCTTATAGGGCGCAATTACGGTCTCCTCAACTTCTGATGCCATCTGCTCCCAACGCTCATGTATCTCATCGATCTCTTGAGCTAGTTCTCCCTGTAGGTCATCCAACTCCTGAATAAAATCCTCGATGACCTCATGAGACTCCTCGACATCGGCTTTTGCCTTTGAAGTCATTCTGCGTTTCGTCAAAGAGGTGGAAATTCGGCGGGAGCTGCGTGACCCGGAGAATAAACCGATGACGTTTTCTGCAAGCGTGGCAAACTCCTCAACTTTACGGGAACCCAGGTCGGCCTGATCCTCAGTCAGCTCACGTTGTTCCTTTGTCAGCCGGTCATTAATGCGCTTGATCTTAGTCTTATACTTCTTCTCGAGTTTCCTTGCCTCGATATCCGCTGCCTCCTCTGCAGCCTCGTTACACTGACTTTGGAACTCGGCATCCGATGTCCCTGGAGTCGCAATGATTTTTAAAGCCGGATTCGATGGAATCTTCAAGCCCGCGCCGTGGTAAATATAATCCTGAAAATCCTTCTCCATCGTTTTAAGCCTCTTCGCGTCGTTCAGGGGCGCCTCCAATGGCGCAAACTGAGCGTCAGGGCTTGGGCCAGAATCAAACGATGCGGGGTCAAGAGGAGAGATCGCCCATTCATCCCAGCGGATGAATCCTTTTGGATCCACATCCTCAGCTATCGCCGCGCTTGATTCAATATGATCGAGATTATTTTTCCGGTCAAGATAACGCACATTTGCCTGAACGAGTAACGCGGGCTTATACATTAAGCCAAGAACTTCTGTTTTTTCGGGATCGTGCATTGCACCCTTCAACGCCTGGCTGGAAGTGATAATGTTCGGGAGGAAGAACTCGGAAATGCCCGTGGGAACTTTTGGGCGCCTGGTGGTGGTCCCTGCAGCTACTTTGGCCGCAGCCACTCGATCGATCTTTACCTCCCCATCCGACGTGTCTCTGGCGGTTGTCGAGATTTGCGGCTTTAGAGCACCAACTAATTCGTTGACATCCCGCAGCTTTGTACGCGTGATGGGCCCCCTAAGATAAGCCATAGCCCAGCGCGTCTTAAAGATCCGCTGCTCCCGTTCGTGGACATTATGGAGCAAGAAAACGCGCTTATCGAGGGCTGAGATCAACTTATCCACATCGGAGCGCTTAAATCCGCTCTTCCCCGCATCAACAGATTCCAACCCATCCAACAACCTGGACTTATCCTGCTCAGTCTGCAGCTTCCCAACGAACCACGTGCCGGCATTACCCAGGGCTTTGTAATCGAGATCGACGGGGTTCTGTGTCGTCAGTAAAACCCCCAATCCGAAGGCGCGTGCCGTTTTCAACAACCGCAGCAGCGGCGGTTTTGACGGCGGGTTGGCGACAGGCGGCATGTAGCCGAAGACTTCATCAAAGTACAGAATCGCCCGCAAAGAGGATGATCCCGGCTGCGCTCGCATCCAGGATTCCACCTCGGTGAGCAGTAACGTCGTAAAGAACATGCGCTCGCTCTCTGGTAGGTGGGCGAGGTAGAACACGCTGTGACGGGGTCTGCCGTCCGCGGACCACAGCAATTGGCCGACATCCAGGTGAGCCCCATGGATCCAGGCCTCAAAGGAAGGGGAAGCCAAGAGATTATTTAACGTCATCGCCAGCTCAAAACGATCGTTCTCGGGGAAGAATTTTTCGATCTCGAAAGCTCCCAGCTTATCAAAGGGCGGGGACTGGATCTGATGGATCAGCTCTGTTAGATCCATATCCTGACCAGCTTTCCACGCGGTCTCAAATATGTTGGAAAGCAGGATGTGCTCGCGTGAACGAACAGGATCAGACTCGATGCCCACAAGCCCGAGGAGCGCGGTGACCGTGCTTGAAATCCGCTCGCGAGAAGCTTCCTTATTTTCCTCCCACGAGGTCTGCGGCGCTTTTAACGAAGCCAGGATACTTACAGGAATCCCGGCATCTGATCCAGGCGTGTAAACTGCATATTCAACAGCATTCTTGACGGCTTCAATTCGTTCCGGTCCGATCCCCCATTCCTTTAGACCCCCTTCCCAGATCTTTGCGATCTTCTCAGATTTCTCTTCTACGGTTTGTTCTTCCCGACGGGCCTCGTCCGGATCGATCCAGGGCTGGAAATCTTCGGGAGCCAGATCCGGAAAATGGAGCAGCAGATTAGCCATGTCCCCTTTTGGGTCGATCAAAATCGCGGGGATGCCATTCAGTGCCGCTTCCTCCAGGATGTCGATACATAATCCCGTCTTACCAGAACCCGTCATACCTACGACCACACCGTGAGTCGTCAGATCATCTGGGTCGTAAAGCAATGGCTTTGTCCCGGTCTTTCCCTTCTTCAGGTCGTAGGGGCGACCCAGGTAGAACTTGCCGTCATAATCCACCAAAACACACTCCTTCGCGGTCTGTCGCTGACTCACTTGCTTGCAGCTAGATAAATCCGCTCGAATTCTAACAGGTACTGCTGTGTAATTTCATCGCTATGAAGTATTAAAACATTCTCGTCGTTCTTTTCCTCTGCATTTCGGGAGAAATTATACGACCCCGTGACCACGATTTCACCATCAATCAAAATTACCTTATGATGCATCTTATTTCGGTTGGCATCGAGCCGGAGATCCAATCCAGCCAGAACCAGATTCCCGAACTCACCCCCCGAATTATTGACTTGATCGCGATCCATCACTCCCCGCACGCGCACTCCATCGGCGCCCCGCGCGATCAAAGCTTCGGCCAGTGGATCCGATGTGAAAGCGAAAGCGAGAAACTCGATGCTCTCCTCTGCTGCGGCGACGAGTGACAAAAGCCTGTGCAAAACACGATCGTCCGGAGAGAAGTACACCTCCACCTCCGTCCCATTTATGTTCACACGCGGATAAGGCGTATCCGCTTCTGACAACGCGCCGAAGATGTCATCCATGAACATCTCTTCAAACTCGCGAGTGTAACTCTGCGCGAGCTTGCTGGAACGGATGTGGTTCAAGTTATTGTCGTTGCGGTATGCCCCGCTGATCGTGTAATTCATCGAACCTGACCACACATCCAACTGGTCGATGACTGTGAACTTATGATGCATCAAGGACTCCCGACGATCGGCGATGACAGGAATCCCGGCGTCAATCAAATCTTGAATTTCATTATCGAGGATGTAATCACTGTCAACAACAACCCGAATGTTGACACCGCGCCGGTCCGCGTCTAGCAGCGCGTCTCGCAGGCTCCATAGGTCCAGACGCATCACGGCGACATCGACAGAAAAGCGCGCTTCATCGATCGCCTGTGCCAGAGCCGAATCCGGACCGCCATGCAGGCTGGACGACCTCGGGTCATCCGGCTGGCTGAAGTAAACCTCGTACCAATCCCCTTCGGTTGTCTCTTCACCTGATGACGATGGGAGCGTCTCCCTACCAAGCAGTACGTAAGCGGCAAACATCGCAATGAGAATAAACAACCCCGCGAGAGGTTTGAGCCAGTTACCAATTATTCTCATGGTTTTTGTAATGATCCCTTTTTAGGTAAATGCATTCTGCTTTTTCCCCCAGATGCTGCTCTATTGTAACTACTCAAGTCCATCTTGGCACTATCATTCCGAGCAGCCCCTCGACAGGCTCAAGATGTACGTCACGCGACGTAATTACTCGCCCAGCATTAATGTTCATTAAAGCATCGACGTGATTCGTCCCTCCCTTCGTGGCACGAACAAAGGGTGGATTCTTTGCCACTCGATGGATGGTTTGATCTTGCCTTCTTTCAACAAACCGAAGAGCGCCCCAAGTCTTCCTTGAACCATTCGGGATTCTTATCACGCAGACTGCAGATGGAAAAGAAAGAGGTCTTTCAACCATTGGGCAGGATGTTCCACAGCGCGACTTTCATATATGTCATTGGAACGCTGCCGCCTCTGCCCGTAGCCTGATTGTAGAAACCATAAGCGACCAGCACAGGGAGAGCGATGCGTCTAATCCAAAGATTCGTTTACCGGTGTGAGTCTAACTTCTTCAACGACATCGGTACCTGAAGCCAGACAAGCGAATTAAAAAGACACTATTAAGTGGCTTCCCCATTCAATCATCGTGACCCATTTGTTTCCTTTCATTAACGCATATATCATTACTCATAATAATTACTGGACGAGCCGTATTGCGGGGACAACTCTCAATTTAACTTCGACGAACTAGCTCTACCCGCTAACAACATGTCGACCAACGTTCCTCATTGCGGATTTCCCATCCGCCTTTCATCGATATTTCTAAGCTGCCATTGGAGGCCTCGCCACATCAAGGCTCCCAACCGCAGCTTCCTCCTGCAGCCGAAGTAAAGGAGAAAAACCTATGGATCCAGTGACACTTGCCCGCCTGCAGTTCACCATCACTTGCGTTTATCACTTCTTTTTCGTACCTCTGACGCTGGGCTTGTCCATACTCATCGCATTGATGGAGACCATGTACGTCCGGACCGGGAACGAGCTCTACAAACGGATGACCAAATTCTGGGGAAAATTGTTCTTAATTAATTTCGCCATGGGTGTGGTCACCGGCATTGTGATGGAGTTCCAGTTCGGGATGAATTGGTCTGAGTACTCTCGCTTCGTCGGCGATATTTTCGGTGCGCCGCTTGCGATCGAGGCGCTACTGGCCTTCTTCCTGGAGTCCACCTTCCTTGGAATCTGGATCTTCGGCTGGGATCGCCTCTCGCCCCGCATGCATGCGGCAACAATCTGGATGGTCGCGATCGGATCGAATCTCTCCGCTTTTTGGATCTTGATTGCCAATTCCTTCATGCAGGAACCGGTCGGGTACGCCATAGAAAACGGTCGGGCTGTGATGACAAGTTTCTTTGCTCTTCTGAGCAATCCCCACCTCTGGGTCCAATTCCCCCACGTAATCAGTTCAGGATTAACGACCGCGGCGTTCTTCATCCTTGGGATCAGCGCATATCACTTGTTTTACAAGAAGCGTGACTCAGAGATTTTCCTGCGCTCGTTCAAGTGGGGTGCAGTTGCCGGCGTGATCGGCATTAGTCTGGTGAGTCTCACCGGCCACAGCCAAGCCCAGTACATGGTTGAGGCTCAGCCGATGAAGATGGCTGCGGGCGAGGCGCTCTGGCAGACAGAAGATCCCGCTGATCTTTCGCTTGTGACCATCATTGATGAGGACCAGCAGCGCAATGTATTCGACATTCGCATCCCTCGAGCACTAAGCCTGCTGGCTTTCAATCGTTTCGATGGGGAGGTCCAAGGGATCAAGGACATCCAGCAGGAGTACGAGGCATTGTATGGGCCAGGGGATTACATCCCGCCAGTGGCCATAAGCTACTGGTCGTTCCGTTCCATGGTGGGAGTGGGCTCCCTGATGCTCCTCCTTGCCTTCTATGCGCTATTTCTTATGCTGACCGAACGTCTGCCAAAGGCAGATCGATTCCTGCGCTGGCTACCTTTTGCTATTGCGCTGCCCATCATCGCCACTTCAACCGGATGGATTTTTACTGAGGTGGCCCGTCAGCCATGGATCGTTTTCGGCATCATGCGCACAGAGGATGCCGCATCACCAAATGTGTCCGTGGGTATGCTGCTGACGTCGCTCGTCGTTTATACATTGCTCTACGGCGTGCTCATTGTGGTCGATGTCTACCTGCTTGCGAAATATGCAAGAGATGAACCGCCAATCAACGAAAGCCTCGGTGGCACCGTTGCGTAGCCTTTTATCAGGAGGTCTATCATGGATCTGAACACTGTCTGGTTCATCCTCATCGCTGTGTTGTTTACCGGCTACTTCTTTCTCGAAGGCTTCGACTACGGTGTGGGAATCCTGCTGCCCTTCCTCGGTAAAGACGAGGAAGAACGAGGGAGGATCATCGCAACCATCGGCCCGCATTGGGACGCGAATGAAGTCTGGCTCATCACTGCCGGGGGCGCGATGTTCGCTGCCTTCCCAAGTTGGTACGCCACGATGTTCAGTGGTTTTTATCTGGCTTTGCTGCTCCTGCTCGTAGCCTTGATCACACGCGGCATTGCCATCGAATTCCGCAACAAGGACATCCGCCCGAAATGGCGCTCCACATGGGACTGGCTGATTTTCGGCGGCAGCCTGGTTCCTCCACTCCTATGGGGCATCGCTATGGCAAACTTGCTGCTCGGCACCCCGATTGATGCCGATATGACCTATATAGGCGGTTTCTGGACCCTGCTCAACCCCTATGCGTTGGTCAGTGGCCTGGCGTTCCTGGCGATCTTCACCCTGCATGGCGCGGCCTTCCTCAGCTTGAAACTAGATGAACCGATCCTGGACCGGGCATTCACTGCCGCCCGAAGAATATGGCCGGCAGCCCTGGTTGTGGGCTTCTTCGCTTTCGGCGTCGGCTACTTCGTAACCGATATGTACGAACGTTTAGGCGTTAGTCCCGGACTGGTGCCCATCAGCGCTGGGGCAGCCATGTTGGCTGCGGGGTGGTTCATCCGCAAGAAGCAGGGCGGTTGGGCTTTCGTGATGAGCGGCATATGTATCGCCTTCTCCTCTATTACCTTCTTCGTGGGACTATTTCCTCGGCTTATGGTTTCCAGCCTCAACCCCGAGTGGAGTCTGACAATCTACAATGCATCCTCCAGCCCCTACACACTTAAAGTGATGACGATCGTCGCCGCTATCTTCGTCCCGCTCGTCTTGCTGTACCAGGGCTGGTCCTACTATGTCTTCCGAGGGAGGGTTACGCGCGACAGCAAGCTGGAGTACTGAACGGTATTCGGACCCGGACATGCTCTCCCGTAACTTAATCCGCTTCGGTCCCGAGGCCCTGACGCGAAGATTCAATCGTTGCCCTCGGGACCTTCGCATCCTCATTGACAACAGCCTTTGGGGGTTCCTCGCTGAAACTGAGTGCGCACCCCCGCCCACTCGTCACAGATCTGGCAGTGGAGCACCCTTGTGAAATTGGATCGCAGGCTCTTACCCAGCACAGAGACAGCGCACAAGCCGCTGGCGATAACCATCGCCCTCGGGACAGCAGATGGCATCATTATTGTCTTCCAGGCTTGGGCCATCAGCCGGATCGTCAATGCAGCATTCCTGACTGGCGCTGGTATAGCGCAAGTCCAATCAGAGTTGATCATCCTTCTCTTACTGAGCCTGCTGCAGATGGTTCTATCGACCTTCAGAGAAGTCACGGCACAACGCGCTGCGAATCTTGTAAAATCCGACATCCGCAGCCGCCTGCTCTCCCATCTACTTGCTCTCGGTCCAGCCTACACAACCGCTGAGCGCAGCGGAGAACTGACGAACACGATCCAGGAGGGCGTCGAGGCGCTCGATGCATACATCCGTCAGTATTTACCTCAGTTAGCGCTGGCCGCTATTGTCCCCCTCGCAATTTTCCTCTTCATCCTGCCGGTCGATCCCCTATCTGCCTTCGTGCTTCTGCTCACCGCCCCTCTCATCCCCATCTTCATGGTGCTCATCGGTGACGCCGCGGAGGTCCAAACTCGGCGTCAGTGGTCCGTCCTCAGCGGCATGAGCGCCACCTTTCTGGACGCCATCCAGGGCCTTACAACACTCAAACTACTCGGTCGCAGCCGGGCGATGATTGCGGAGATCGCCAACATCTCCGACCGTTTTCGCCATTCGACGATGCGTGTCCTGCGAGTGGCCTTTCTCTCCGCATTCGTCCTGGAAATGGTTGCTACGATCAGCACCGCCGTGGTCGCGGTTGAAATCGGGCTGCGCCTGCTATACGGCCGCATCGAATTTGAACAAGCCTTTTTCGTCCTACTGCTCGCGCCAGCGTTCTATCTCCCCTTGCGCTTGCTAGGAACCCGGTTCCACTCCGGTATGTCCGGCATTGCCGCAGCGCAGCGCATCTTCGACATCCTGGATCAGCCCGCCCCTGCTGCCAAAACAGATCAGCCCGACGATCATCAACCTCTCGAGTTTCATGAAGCGATTGAATTTCGAGATGTTCGCCTTGCGTATGAGGATGGCAAGCGTATCGCGCTGGACGGCGTGACCTTCACCATCCCCCAGGGCAAAATCGTGGGGGTCGTAGGCCCCACCGGCGGAGGCAAGTCAACCCTCGCTCATCTTCTCCTGCGCTTCGCTGAACCCGGGGGCGGTGAGATCCTGATCGATGGGATGCCGCTGGGGGATATTGATGCAGAAGCCTGGCGCAGGCTGCTCTCCTGGGTGCCACAGCAACCCTACATCTTCAACACCAGTGCGGCCAAGAACATCCGCTTTGCCCGTCCACAGGCCCTTATCGACGAGATCGAAACCGCGGCCGAGCGCGCCGGAGCACACAACTTTATTGGCTCACTTCCACAGGGATACGACACCATTTTAGGGGAGGGCAGCTCGCGCCTTAGCGGCGGTGAAGCGCAGCGAATCGCAATCGCACGTGCATTCCTCAAAGAGTCGCCGATCATCATCCTTGACGAAGTAACCGCTCATTTAGATGCAGAGATAGAAGCCGAGGTCCTGAATAGCCTTCGCGATCTACTTTCAGGACGCACCGCGCTCATCATCGCACATCGGCTGCAAACCGTGCTATACGCCGACGAGATCCTCGTTCTCTCTCGGGGCCAAATTATTGAGCGTGGAACCCATGAAGAACTGCTTCAGGCTAAAGGTTTATACGCCGAAATGATAGCCGCGGGAGGCGCGTCGTGAGAGGCACAGCCCGCCGCCTTCTAGAACTTTCTATACCCTTCACAGGAAGA
>DAOUTT010000078.1 GCA_030668545.1 Anaerolineales bacterium
GAGGTTTTTTGCGAAAAAGTTTCGGCACCGAGCTTGTCGATCCTTAGGAGGTTCTACAAATGGCTGAAAAAGCCCCCCTCAACATTGAGGAATTGTTGGCGAAAGCCGAAAAACCATCTGCGGATGCCATGCTGATGCACCCCTTCTATAAAGGCAAGGTGGAAATCGCCTTGAAGAGCTGCGTTCGCGACTTCGATGATTTTGCCATCTGGTACACACCGGGCGTCGCCGCGCCTTGTCGCGCGATTGAAGCAGACCCAGAGCTCGTGTACGAACATACGCATAAGGGCAACACCGTTGCCGTCGTCTCTGATGGCACACGTGTTCTTGGTCTTGGTGACATCGGTCCAAAAGCTGGCCTGCCGGTAATGGAAGGAAAGGCACTACTTTACAAGTACCTGGGCGGCGTCGATGCTTGGCCGATCATGCTCGACACAAAGGACGCCGACAAGATCATCGAGGCGGTACTGTTAATCAAGCCCGGATTCGGTGGGATCAATCTAGAGGATCTCTCTCAACCTAAATGTTTCCGAATCCTGGATACTTTACGCGAACAAGCCGAGATCCCCGTCTGGCACGACGATCAGCAAGGCACTGCGACTGTCACGCTCGCGGGTCTGATAAACGCCTTGAAGCTGGTGGGCAAAAAGATCGACGAAGCCCAGATCGTATTCGTCGGTTCCGGCGCTTCCAATGTTGCCTGCTCACGCCTGATCTTCGCTTCCGGTGCTACACCAGCGCTGTGCCGCGTTGTCGACAGCAAAGGCATCCTGCACAAGAAGCGCAAGGATCTTGAGCAGCGCAAGGATGAGTACGTCGATAAGTGGAGGCTCTGCCAAATCACTAACGAGGAGGGGCGTGAAGGCGGCATCCCCGAAGCCTTAGATGGCGCCGATGTCGTAATCGCCCTCTCTAAGCCAGGTCCGGGCACAATCCAACCAGAATGGATTAGCAAGATGGCTAAAGACGCAATCGTCTTCGCCTGCGCGAATCCTGTGCCTGAAATTTGGCCCTGGGAGGCTACGGAGGCTGGTGCAGTTGTCGTAGCCACAGGGCGTTCAGATTTTCCCAATCAGGTCAACAACTCGCTCGGCTTTCCAGGCATCTTCCGCGGCACATTGGATGTGCGCGCCTCGACGATCACGGATACGATGTGCATCGCCGCGGCCAAGGCTTTAGCGGATATGGCGGAAGAGAAAGGTCTCACGCCGGAATATATCCTGCCCACGATGGACGAATGGGAAGTGTTCCCACGCGAAGCCGCAGCTGTCGCCGTTCAGGCGGTCGAAGAGGGGCTCGCGCGCAATCCTATGACCTATGAGGAAGAGCTTAAAAACGCAGATGAGATCATCCGTCGCTCGCGTGGTCTGACGACGCATATGATGGAAGAGGGCTTTATCAAACCCTACACGCCTTAGGTTGGCGTGGTCGTAATCTGAACAAAGAATAGCTCGATCATTCTGGAACACACTGCACCAACAGGTGCAGTGGAGGCTTATCGAATACCCGCTTCAAATCCCTGATTTCCATTGAGGGGACAGGTATGCTTCCTGAATGAAGATTGTCCCCCGCCCCTTGTGATGTCTGGCACTATTCGCTCAAGGGGCGGGGGAGTTACCATATCGGGTAGGAATAACCCGAAATAGACTTGGCTGGTGTAACTCACCAGCCGTAAACTTGAATAGAGAAATGGACTGGTTTGTATGGCAGATACGCTACAAAACGGCCTGAATCTGGGCAGGGCAAGCGACACCGTCGACAGCGTATTGGTTATCGGTGGGGGTGTCGGAGGGATGCGGGCTGCTCTCGACCTCGCCGATGCAGGAATCCACGCATATCTTCTCGAAGCGACCCCCTCCCTTGGAGGTCGCGTAGCCCAATTGGGTTTCATGTTCCCTACCCACGACTGCGTTCTCTGCCGGGGGACCTCGGATCATGGCTTCGGCTGCACCAGGCCATCAATTACACCTGCGTTACTCGATCACAACCGCCATCCCAATATCACTCTGCTCACTTCCTCTGATCTCGTAGGCTTCGAGGGCGAGGCGGGCGACTTTCATGTCCAACTGTTAAAACACGCTCAATTCGTCGATCCAACCCTGTGCACAAACTGCGGACGCTGTGCCGAGGTTTGCCCGGAGATCCGTCCGAGCGGCTTTCAGTTGGGGTTAAGCACGCGCAAGATCATCGACAAATCTGCCCCTCGCTCCGTGCCGGACACGTTCTACATGATCGAACCCACCGAACGTTGCGCAGACTGCGGTGAATGTTTGAAAGTGTGCCCCACAAACGCCATCAACCTCGATGCGCAACCCTGTGATCTAGAGATCCATGTCGGTGCGGTAATTCTGGCGGTGGGCTTCCAACCCTTCAACCCGGAGGAGATGCCCGAATTAGGATACGGCAGGCTCCCTAACGTCATCACTTCAATGCAGTATGAGCGACTAGCGTCACGCTCCGGCCCCACCGAAGGGATCGTAAGCCGGATCTCAGATGGCAAGATCCCTAAGCGTATCGCCTGGCTGCAGTGTGTGGGCTCGCGCGACCAGGTCAACCCCTACTGCTCCTCGATATGCTGCATGTACGCCACGAAGGAGGCCATGCTCGCCAAGCAGCGCATTCCAAATGTAGAATGCCATATCTTCACGATGGACGAGCGCGCTTTTGGCAAGGAATATAACCTCTATTACAACCAGGCGCGTGACAGCTTCGGAATCCACTACACACGCTGTCGGATTTCTTCCGTTGAGGAAGATCCTGAAACCAGCGAGATCATCCTTCGCTATCCCGCCGGGCGGAGGCACGAGGAATCGGCACCCGGGCAGGGACCTCTTAAACAAGAGCGTTTCGACTTGCTTGTTCTGGCTGTCGGCATCCGACCGCCGGCAAAGGCTGTCGAAATCGCCAGCACCCTAGGTATAGAACTCAACGAATATGGTTTCTGTGAGACCGATAAGTTCTCTCCCCTGGCGACAACACGACCTGGAGTTTTCGTATGTGGCGCCTTCGCCTCTCCCAAGGAGATCGCGGAAACCATCTTGGACGCTTCCGGTGCGGCAGCTGAAGTGATGCGCCTGTTACGCGAAAACCTCGGGGGTCGGAAATTCAACACGTCCAATCCATTTATCTCTGAAAGCAGCATTCCCGAGAAACCTGTAAAGGACAGTGAAACCCCCGAGATCGCCATCGCATTGTGCGGTTGTGCAGGTGAGATTTCCAGGGTTGTGGATCTTGAGCGTGTGGCTGCCTTTGCGGGGACACTCACGGGTGTAACTCAGGTTGAGGTCCTCTCGCTGGCATGCTTCGACCCCGATCAAGAGAAACTGCGGCAGTTCATCAAGGAGAGTGGTGCGAACCGGATCGTCATCGGAGCATGCAGCCATCGCACCCACGAACCTTTTTTCCAACGCTTGGTGAGCGAAGCGGGTTTCAATCCCTACATGGTGGAGATGGTCAACTTGCGCGAGCATTGCTCGTGGGTACATCCCAATGACCCTGAGGGCGCCACGCGTAAAGCTGCCGAGTTAATTCGCATGGGAGTCGAGCGTGTGCGCATGGCTCACCCCATATACAAAGAAGAGCGCGAGCCCGTTCGCGCCGCGCTCGTGATTGGCGGCGGATTGAGCGGCATGACGACTGCCCTGGCGATTGCCGACTCGGGGTACGAGGTCCACCTCGTCGAACGGCAGGGGGAACTGGGAGGCAATCTCCATCATATCTACTACGTCGCCGAAGAAGAGAACCCGCAACGTCTGCTTAGAGATCTTGTTAACCGAACTGTCGGGCACGAAAAGATTCGCCACTACCTGAACAGCGTGGTTACAACGCATACAGGCAGCGTGGGAGATTTTCGGGCGCGCATTGAAACGAAAGTCCCTGACGGGTCCTTAACGGAGCATGAAATTCGCCACAGTGTTGTCATCGTCGCCACCGGGGGGAAGGAAGCTTCCGGGAAACATTACCTCATGGGGCAGGATCCGCGCGTCATCCCCCAATCTGAGCTCGAGGAGATTCTCGCCCACCGCACGGAGAGAACATCACGGCTGCGATCGGTGGTCATGATCCAATGCGTTGAGGCGGATGACGGGGTTGAATATTGCTCGCGAATTTGCTGCACGAACACGATTAAGAATGCCTTACGCCTTAAGATGCTCAACCCGGAGTGCCAGGTTGTAATCCTGTACAAGAACATAATCACCTATGGTTTCCGGGAAAAACACTACCTTGAAGCACGGCGAAAAGGCGTACTCTTCGTGCGCTACACTGAAACAGAACCTCCGCTTGTTTCCCTCGAACCTCGCGGCGCCAGTCAGGCTCTGGTGGTCTCCGTACACGAGCATATCTTCGGTAAGACGTTAAAATTCGAGCCGGATCTTGTCGCTCTGAGTATGCCCGTAATTCCTTCCCGAGGCTCACGAGAACTCGCTGAAATGCTCGGAGTCTCATTATCGATTGAGGGATTCTTCCTCGAAACCCATCTCAAGATGCGCCCGATGGAGTTTCATGATGATGGCATCTATCTTTGCGGAATGGCGCATTACCCGAAGTTTATCGAGGAAAGCATCACACATGCCCTTGCTTGTGCTGGTCGAGCGCTGACCATCCTCAGCCGTCCGATCCTCCACCTGGGCGGTGTGATCGCCGAAGTCGACAACACGAAATGCACCGGATGCCTCACTTGCGTCCGGACCTGCCCCTTCGGCATTCCAGAAATGCGATACGATCTATGTGGTGTTGGCGAGTTGGGCGGTGCCGCGTGGATCGACCCCGCCCGGTGTCAGGGCTGCGGCACATGTACTGCAGAGTGCCCGGCACGTGCCATTCAACTGCATCATTACCACGATGACCAGATCCAAATTGGCTTGGGTCGTTGGCAAGTCCCTGCTGCATTATCCGGAGATTAGGTATTCCCATCGATGGTGGTAATCGAAGTCGCCTACATTGTCTACCTGGATGAAGAACTTTGCGATGGCTGCCGGATCTGCCTGCCCGTATGTAAATTTAAGGGAATGATATCCATACCCGGTGAACGTATGCCGATGGTCGACCCGTGGTCATGTACCGGCTGTGGCACATGTGTGACCACTTGCCCACAAGGCGCGCTCAAATTGCGCCCTAAAGAAGAATAATGAGCAAAAACGAGACTTTCACCCCTGAAATCACGCTATTCACCTGCATCTACTGCGGGTATATGGCTGCCGATACCGCAGGATCGCTGCGGCAGGAATATCCAGCCGACGTCAAGATCGTGCGCTTGCCTTGCACCGGGAAGATAGACATGCAATACATGCTCGACGCCTTCGATGAGGGTGCAGATGGGGTGATGATCGTAGCCTGCAGCCTGGGTAATTGTCATCACGAGCGCGGCAACGAACGAGCGCGCGCTCGAGTTCAACGCATGCAGAAGATACTAGAGAGTGTTGGGCTTGAACCGGAACGTTTGGAAATCCATTACGTCTCCGGCGGAATGGGCGCTACTTTTGCTGAGGACGTGCGTGAAATGACCTCTCTCCTGCAAGAGTTCGGCCCGAATCCAATCAAAGGCAATCTTAAGTTTTCCACCACTGAACAGACATCGAAAACAGTCTAATAATCGGTCTCCCTGCCCATGATCATCAAGCTGAGGGTGATCACACGGCCGGCTTCTTCCAGATTTTCCAAGTTGATGCTCCCCAATTGATCCACCACAGTACGAGAGTTGGCATCCTACCCTTCCCGGTACACCTTAACACGCGGGGCCTCATTACCGTTGTAGCCGATGAAGATAAGTGTTTCCTTGGGTTTAATTCCCATTGGTTTTTCTTGTACATCGGGGATAAGAAAACTACAACGGATACCAAAAGATGTCGGTTCTTGTGAACTGGATTTTCCCCTTGAACCTCACATGAGAAAAGACGATAATGAGGTTGGGAGGGATGACAAATGACCGACTCAACGAAGAAAGATAAATTGGCAAAACTGCTCGCAAATGTGCGCGCAGAAGAACAGGCGCTCTGGGATTCTCTCCGCGACGAGGAGCGCAACGCCGCTGGAGAAATCGACCGCTGGGCACCAAAGGATCACCTGGCGCACACCACTTTCTGGACGGAGCGGATGGTCGCACAGCTTCAGGCTGCGACCGGTGGCGAGCCGCTCGGATCAATCGAGGACTACCAGAAGACGAACGACGAAGTATTCGAAGCTAACAAGAATCGGAACTGGGAGGATGTCCTCGCCTGGGCGACAGATGTTAACCACCAGCTCCACACAGCGTTCGATGCTGTCTCAGAGAAGATGCTCCAGGACATTCCAGGGCCTGAGGGCACGGGCGGTCTACCGCTATGGCAGAATGTAGCTTTCACCGGTGGGCATCACCCTATACACCACATAGCCGATATTTATCTCGAGCGCGGGGATTTTCAAAGCGCTCAATCGGTGCAAGAGCGCGTTGCTGAGGGATTGGCCGCGCTGGATGATAGCGATGCCTGGCAAGGAAGGACGCTGTACAACCTAGCTTGCTTCTATGCGCTTCACGACAAACCACAGCGGGCGCTTTCTCTGCTCAAGACAGCAATGAAACTTTCGCCCAACCTTATCGAGTGGTCTAAGCAAGACGGCGATCTCGACTCGCTGCGCGAATTGCCTGAGTTTCAGGCCTTGGTGGTCGATGACTGAACAAGCCTCAATATTGCCATACATAACCTCGCCATGATCGAGGTCATTGCCTTCGACGCCGATGATACCCTTTGGGAAAACGAATCGCTCTACCATTGGGCGAAGGATGAATTAGCGCGCATCCTTTCACCTTATCAGGATCCGGGCTGGGTGAACCGTAAACTCGACGAGACCGAGGTGTCCAATCTGCAGGTCTATGGGTACGGCATCAAGAGCTTTACGCTCTCAATGATCGAGACCGCGGCTGAAGCCGTAGACAGCCAGATCGAAACTTACACAATCGCTGCGATTCTAGAGATCGCTAAAAAAATGTTATCAGCCGAAGTAGAGCTCCTCGATCACACAGAGCAAACCCTGCTGCAGTTGTCCTCAGGCTACGATTTGATACTGGTGACCAAGGGAGATCTGTTCGAACAACAACGGAAAATCGCACGCTCGGGTATCGATCATTGCTTTAAACTGATTGAAGTTGTTGCCGAGAAAACGCCCGCAAGATACCTCGAGCTTCTAAAGAAGCACCATATCGAGGTTGACCGTTTCTTAATGGTGGGAAATTCGTTGCGCTCTGACATCCTGCCCATCGTCGCCATCGGCGGCAGGGCGGTCTATATTCCCAACGAACATACCTGGTTTCATGAAGTACCTGAACAAGAGGAGATCGAGGGTGCGCAATATGACGAGCTCGCGCATCTTGGCCAATTGCCTGAGTATATGGCTGCGCTCGAGCGCTCCCAGGACTGACCCGAAACCACCATCCAGGGTCCATACGTGGAAATAAAACTAGAGGATCGTGCACAAAAGCGATAGGAAACATCATCGTCAATCATTTAGCGCTCAATCCGAATAAACGAGGTCACTATGCCATTTATCGATCTGGGCCAAATAGAAGCGAAAGAGATCGTCCCGGGGTATCGGGCTGTGTTTGTTCACTCTGATGCAATGACATTAGCCTATTGGACGATTGAAGCCGGCGCCGATCTCCCCGAACATAGCCACCCGCACGAACAGGTCGCAAACGTCCTCGAAGGGACCATCGAATTAACGATAGAAGGGGAGACAAAACGCCTCGGACCGGGCACCGTTGCTGTGATCCCCTCTAATGTTGTCCATGTAGGAACTGCGATCACGGATTGCCGCATCCTTGATGTTTTTCACCCGGTGCGTGAGGAGTACAAATAACATTACTTTGGTTATGCAAAGTGTCCTCCTGGGAATAAAATTCTTTGAGGCACAACCCCAAATTCCTAAACCATAATCTTCATGGGAGTTTGTATTGTTCAAAATGGATGAAGTTTGTCCGGTCTGCTTATGACATCTTCCACTACATACCTTATTGACCCGCCACCTATCATTATTGGCAGAACGGCGAGCCTGAAATTAGAGCGTTATTACACCACCTTTACGGCTCCTAGCCACGGGAGGGGCGTTCCGTGACCGACGGCACGCAGGCAGACACCCTCAACCTGGCAAACCGGCCAGCCGACCATGCCCCTGTTGGGGCTGTTATGGTCGTCGGCGGTGGTATTGCCGGAATGCAGGCCAGCCTTGATTTGGCTGACCAGGGCTACCGCGTCTACCTTGTAGAATCTCAATCCGCCATCGGCGGACACATGGCCCAGTTCGATAAGACCTTCCCTACGAACGACTGCGCCATGTGCACGATCAGCCCCAAGCTGGTCGAAACCGGGCGGCACCTCAATATCGACGTGCTGGTTGATAC
>DAOUTT010000129.1 GCA_030668545.1 Anaerolineales bacterium
ATCATACTATTGGACCCGAAACTCGGGTTATCGAGGCAGAAGACCGCCATATTGTTCCCGGCTTGTTAGATGGCCATATGCATGTTGAGTCGGGCATGATCACTGTTGGAGAGTTTGTGCGTGCGGTGGCCCCGCGCGGCACGACAGGGATGTTCATCGATCCACATGAGATCGCAAATGTCTTCGGGCTTGATGGTGTGCGTCTCATGGCAGATGAGGCGGCTGCGCAGCCTATTCATGTGTGGGTACAGGTTCCATCTTGTGTGCCATCCGCCCCGGGCTTGGAGACGCCCGGCGCCGCGATCGGCCCCGAGGAAGTTGCCGAGGCGCTGTCCTGGCCGGGGATTATTGGGTTAGGTGAAATGATGAACTTCCCGGGTGTCTTCAACAGCGACGAGAAGATGCACCTGGAGATGGCGGAAACCCGCGCTGCAGGAAAGGTCACCGGAGGACACTATGCCTCTCTTGATCTGGGAACGCCGTTCCACGGTTACGTTGCCGGGGGACCGGAAGATGACCACGAGGGCACCCGTCTGGAGGATGCGCTCGCGCGTGTCCGCCAGGGCATGAAGGTGATGATGAGACTCGGGTCAGCGTGGCATGATGTCGCAAGTCAGGTGCGAGCTGTCACGGAAGAGGGTCTCGACCCTCGCCATTTCCTCCTGGTGACCGATGACAGCCACTCCGGGACCTTAGTGCATGATGGGCACATGGATCGCGTTGTGCGGCATGCAATCGAGCAGGGTCTGGAGCCGATCACCGCTATTCAGATGGCGACGCTCAACACAGCGGAGCATTTTGGCCTCGCCGGCGATATCGGACAGATCGCTCCCGGGCGGTATGCAGACATACTGCTCGTAGGCGCGTTGGAATCATTTGATGCAGATATGGTCTTTGCACGGGGCAAGCTCATCGCCGAGGATGGCGAACTCCTGGTGGATATCCCAGCTTTTGTATATCCACCTGAGGTGAAAGCCTCCGTCCACCTTGGAAAAGAACTCAACGCAGAAGACTTTTCCGTCGATGTCTCCAAAGATGGTGTGTTTACTGTCAATGTAATCGGAGTCATTGAGAACCAGGCTCCGACGCACCATCTTAAAATGGAAATGAAAGCGGTAGATGGAGCGATCGCCGTTGATATCAAGCAGGATCTCGCCAAGGTCGCACTTGTTGAGCGTCACCAGGCGACGGGTGAAGTTCAAGTAGGGTTTGTCCAAGGTTTTGGATTCGATCGCCCTTGCGCAATCGCCTCAACCGTAGCTCATGATTCTCACCATATGATCGTCGTCGGGACAAATGAGGCGGATATGGCTCTGGCTGCCAATCGGCTCGCGGAAGTAGGCGGCGGCCAGATCGCTATCCGCGAGGGGAAAACTGTCGCCTTAGTGGAGCTGCCGATCGCGGGCTTGATGTCTGAAGAACGGGCAGAGATTGTCGCTGAGAAGGCTGAACGGGTTCTCGACGCTTTTAAAGAATGTGGCTGCACGCTGAATAATGCCAATATGCAGCTCAGCCTTCTGGCACTCGTTGTTATTCCCGACCTGCGGATCTCCGATAAAGGTCTCGTTGACGTTAACCGTTTTGAGGTTATTCCTGTAGTGGAAGGCGGGGAGTAGGCTCTCCAACGATCGGTCCCACGAGGCTGACAATGCGAGTGAAGAAATGAGTCGAATGGAAATGCGAGAAGAGACGAAGCGCCGCCCTCTTTACCAAAGGACGGCTGAGACTCTTTCTGAGATACTTGAGAGCGTCGAGCCAGGGACGTATCTTCCGTCTGAACCAAAGTTAGCTCGACGCATTGGAGTTTCACGCGCTACGCTGCGCGAGGCGATGAGAATCTTCGAGCGGCGAGGGATGATTGTACGTCGTCAGGGTGTGGGCACGTACGTTACTCAACTGCCTCATGTGATTGACACCGGGATCGAAACTCTGGAGAGTATCGAACGGCTCGCCGATCGGATCGGCCTTAAGGTCGAGACGGGGGACCTGGAAATCCGTAAAAGGACTGCGATAGAGGAAGAACTGAAGCGATTTAGATGGGAAAGAGACCTTCCGTTGGTCGAAATCTCGCGAGTGATCCTTGCTGAAAGCAAACCTGTCGCCTTCCTTATTGACATTCTTCCGGAAGAATACCTGCCTGAGGACATCAAATCGGGTAAATTCCGGGGTTCGGTCCTCGATGCCCTGCTTCACCAAGATGAACCTGAGCTGTGGCAATGTCTAACAGATATCACCGCAGTATCGGCCTCCCCGGAGATCGCCCGTCATCTGAAAATTCAGCGCGGGGATGCCTTACTGTTCTTCGAGGCCCGGCTTTATTCAAAAAAAGGAGAAGTTATCGCGCACACCTATAGTTATTTCTTGCCTGGCACCTTTCGCTTTCATATTAACCGTCGGGTGCCTTAAGCGTGAAGCAAGGGGGTTAAAAATTAGGAGCTGACAAACCAACGTGTACAAATAAACGAAATGGAGGAGTAGATTCATGCGCAGTTTTTCAGGACGAGACATACTTTCCCTAAAAGGATTTGAGAGGGAAGAGTATTTCCGAATTTTCGAAGTGTGTGACCGTTTGGCGCCATTTGCGCGCGATCGACGCAATACAGATTTGCTCTCGGAGAAAACGCTGGTTACAGCTTTCTATCAACCCAGCACACGAACCCGTCTAGCTCATGAAGCAGCGATGATACGCCTGGGCGGACAAGTAACAGGATTTGCCGATGCAAAGATGACCCGTGCAGGGGATTTTTATCGGGAGTCCATCAAGGACACCGTGAAAATGCTGGAGTTCTATGGTGATGTGATCGTGATGCGGCATTTCGAGCAGGGTGCGCCGCATGAGGCCGCGAAATGGGCTTCTATTCCGATCATCAACGGCGGTGATGGCTGGGGGGAACACCCGACTCAGATTCTCACCGATCTATACACTGTACATCAGGAGAAAGGCCGTCTAGATGGGCTGCGCTGGCTGGCTGTTGGTGATATGCGCATGCGAACGATGCACTCATTAGCCTATGGCTTGACCCAATTTGATTGCCCGATCACCTTCGTATCCCCGCCTGAGATGTCTCTCACGGATGAATTTAAAGAAGAGCTTGAACTACTCAGTCTCGATTTCGCGGAGGCAGAGCATGTGGAGCAAGCGATTAGTGAAGCAGATGTAATCTTGGTTGAGCCGGTTGTCCAGCCAGATTACACCAAATCCCGCGACGAACGGGATGGGGACGTCGGCTTGACACCCGCGAATTACAAGATCACGCGTGAATTACTGTCCACTAAAGCCAAGTCGGACGCAATCCTATTGCACTCCCTGCCGCGCATGGATGAGATTCCTCCCGATGTTGACGGCACACGGTGGTCTCGATACTGGTTGGAAGCGTTCAATGGTGTGGTCATGCGCATGGGGCTGCTGGCATCTGTCCTCGGCGCAATGGAGTGACCACGTCGATTATCGGAAGCAAGTGGAACTAACAAATAGAGTCGAAGTGTTAGTACAGACCATAACCATAAGATAGGAGATGAAGTATCCATGCAAACAGATTTACGTGGAAGAGACCTGATCGGTGACCTCGATTTTACCCGCGAGGAGGTCGAAACCGTCCTGGAAGTAGCTTTTGATCTTAAGCGCAAGCGCGCGCTTGGAGAACCCCATCCATACTTACGAGATAAGGTCCTGGCGATGTTGTTCTTCTTCTCGAGCACGCGCACACGCGGTTCGTTCGAGGCGGGGATGGCTCAGTTGGGTGGGCACGCCGCATTTATCGAATCACGGACAACCCAGATCTCTCATGGAGACACCGAGAAGGAGATGGGGGAGATCTTCGGCCGTTATTTCGATGGAATCGCGATCCGGCATGTCGATTGGGGTATTGGAAATCGGTACCTAAACCTGGTCGCTGAAGCCTCACGCGAGCCTGTTCTCAACATGCAATGCGAGTTCTACCATCCATTCCAGATCCTGGCCGATCTCATGACGATCATTGAGAAGAAAGGCAGGGATCTGCGCAGAAAGAAGATGGTGGTCTCCTGGGCGTATGCATCTTCCTACTTGAAACCTATCTCAGTGCCGCAATCGCTCATCTTACAGATGCCCCGTTTTGGTCTCGATGTTGTTTTGGCCCATCCTCCAGAATTCAAGTTGATGCCGGAGATCATGGATCAAGCGAAAGCGCAAGCGAAGAAATTCGGCACAGGGTTTGAAGTCGTCGACGATATGAACGAGGCGATAAAAGATGCTGACATCGTCTATGCTAAGTCTTGGGGACCTTTATTGACGACGACAGATCCCGAGGAAGGGAAGAAAATCCAGGATAAGTATAAAGACTGGATCGCGGATGAGAAGAAAATGGGGCTAGCAAAAGCCGATTCAATTTATATGCATCCCCTCCCCGCCGATCGTAACATCGAAGTCACGGATGGCGTTATTGACGGACCGCATAGCGTCGTGTTCGACGAGGCAGAGAATCGTCTGCATGCACAAAAAGCAGTCATGGCATTAACGATGCGCTAGTTTGGAGGACTGTGAATTAGCAAATCAAGTGGAAGAAAAATTGCCGTAGTCGCTGTTGGCGGCAACTCTTTAATCAAAGATAAGCAACACAGAACAATTCCGGATCAGTATGCGGCGGCGAATGAATCTATGACCCATATCGCCGGCATGATCGAAGCGGGTTGGGATGTAGTCATCACGCATGGCAATGGACCGCAGGTGGGCTTTATCCTGCGCCGGGCTGAACTTGCGCTGCATGAGCTTCACCCCGTACCCTTGGATTCATGCGGTGCTGACACACAAGGGGCAATCGGTTATATGTTCCAGCGAGCGCTTTACAACGAATTCCAACAGCGCGGGCTAGACAAGAAATCTGCAACAGTTGTTACGCAGGTCTTAGTTGACCGAAACGATCCTGCCTTCCAGAATCCATCGAAGCCGATTGGTTCCTTCATGGAAGAGGGGACCGCATCGGAACGGAGCAGGCAAGAAGGTTGGGCGGTTGTGGAGGATGCCGGACGAGGTTGGCGGCGCGTTGTACCTTCGCCGCTACCTGTCCGCATCATCGAGCAAGATGCGATCCAGTCATTGATCGGAGATGGTTTTGTGGTCATCGGTGTGGGTGGGGGGGGTATTCCCGTAGTTGAAGATGAGAAAGGCGAACTCACCGGGATTGAGGCGGTGATTGATAAGGACTTCGCCTCAGCATTACTGGCAAATAGCATCCAGGCGGATCTGCTTTTAATCTCAACAGCAGTAGAGAAAGTCGCACTGAATTTCAATAAACCGGATCAGCAATGGATAGATCGAATGACTTTGGCTGAGGCGAAAAAGCATCTCGCTGATGGCCAATTCGGCAAGGGAAGCATGGAACCCAAGATCCGAGCTATTGTTGGCTTTCTAGAGCGCGGTGGAAAGGAAGCCCTGATCACAGATCCTGTGAATATTGAGCTTGCTCTAGAAGGGAAAACGGGCACGCGAATTATCACTTCATAAACTACAGAAGACGGATAAACCACAAAGGAGGTGGTTCATCATAGAAATGAGCAATATTGTCAGCCGAAACTCATTCAAAGAAAATCTAATAAGAGGAGTTTGAGATGTCACGAAGTATGGCGTTACGCCTAGCTGTTCTCCTTACCCTGTTGGCTCTGGCACTTACAGCCTGCGGTGGGGAAGAGGCACCGGAAGTCGTGGGCGGTTTCGAGATCCCCGCGGTGGAAGAGGGCAAGTTCAATATTGCCATGGTCCTGATTGGCCCTCACGATGATGGGGGCTGGTCCCAGGCGCACTACGAAGGCCTGGAATATGTCGAAGAGAATGTACCGGACGTCCACATAGCCTATATCGAGAACGTGCCCGAGGGAGCCGACTCGGAGCAGATTATCCGCAGCCTCTCGCGGAAGGGCTTTGACCTGATCTTCGGTACTTCCTTCGGCTACATGGACCCCATGGAGACTGTAGCTGATGAATTCCCGGATGTTATATATATCCACATCAGCGGCTACAAGTCGAACACAACCAACTTCGGTAACCTGTTCGGGGCGATGGAGGATATGAAGTTCCTGGGCGGTATGATTGCCGGCGCGCGGGCTAAGCTGGATGGAAATCCCAAGCTGGGCTACATGGCCACATTCCCTATCCCCGAGGAGATTCGTCTCGGGAATGCCATTGCATTAGGGATGAAGGTGACCTGCCCGGAATGCACGATGGATATCCGCTGGCTCAACACCTGGCATGATCCCATCATCGAGAAAGAGGCCGCAGCCTCGTTGTTCGATGCCGGTGCTCAGGTAGTGTTCACGGGTGCCGATACCCCTGCGGTTGCCGATGTAGCCCAGGAAAAGGGCAAATGGGGCGTCACCTATGACTGGTACGGCTCCTGCAAGATCGACGCCTGCCTGACCGCGCCCTACTGGCTTTGGGGACCGGTATATGCAGAGATCGCCGAGGGTGTGATCGATGGCACCTACGAAGTCGGCTGGCACTATTTCGAAGCAGACACGGGTGGCTTGGCTCTATTTGGCTTCATGGAGGGTGAGGAACTCACGCCTGGCATGAAAGATTTACCGCCTGAAGTCATTGAAGAGGTACGAGACCTGATGGCGCAGATGCTGGCTGGTGAGTTCGACCGTTTCGAT
>DAOUTT010000178.1 GCA_030668545.1 Anaerolineales bacterium
CGATCGTTGTCAGGGGACGTGGGGGCAATACGTGAGAAGAATATACGAACTGTTCACAACGCCAATGATGATGTTGGTGACAAGAGTTGCTGCAACTTTTCTTGTCCCCCCGTTCGCCCCCCATGGGGGCTGCAGGGGACCATTTCATCGTCCCCCGCACCCCCTTCCGAAGGGCTTGTAATGCAATCCATATACGCCCGAGTTCCAAAGCCGGGCTCTGCCCAATCTACTCCGGATTGCGCTTCAGTGGAAGAATAGTATCCTCAAAATACAATCAAGGTGATCCGGGGATTGTGGGGGAGTGGAGTCCCCAATAGTCCCCTCGCGTGCATCCCCGAAGCAGAGCGGAGGGGGATTTAGAGGGGAGAAAAGAAATTCATAACCTCTTCATTGGTCTATCTCTTTGTTCACTCACGCAAACCTCAAAGCGCAGGCTACGCCTGCGACCGGAAGCATAGCTTCCGCACTCCACATACTGGTCTCAGTCGAAGTAAGACTTGTAATTAATGGGGCGAACCGTTGGTTCGCCCCATTAGAATTCTATTCACCCTGCTCCTGGGTTCTATTTTATAAACATGCCCTTTCTCAAAGAGCGCCCTACCCTCCCTCCAGCTTATGCAGTTTCGAGGTAATACTCGACTTCCCAATCCATGACACGGGTGCAATATTCATCCCACTCCGCCTGCTTCGCCCGAGTGAAGGCTGTGTAGGCTTCCTCGCCAAGCGTATCTTTAATAACAGAATCACCCTCCAGTTCTTGAAGCGCCTCCGCTAACGATCCGGGGAGTTGGCTGATGCCGATTTTCTGAAGGTCACGCTCCTCCATCTCGTAAATGTTGAGATTATCCACTGGCGGTGGACACGGCAGGTCTCGATCAATACCATCTAAGCCTGCGGCGAGCATCGCCGCGAAAGCGAGATAAGGGTTGCAGGAAGGATCAGGGAACCTCAGTTCAACACGGATCGAGGTTTCCCGTCCTTCTGAATAGCTTGGGATGCGAATCATCGCCGAGCGATTAATTTGCGCCCAGCACACATACACCGGTGCCTCATACCCCGGCACAATCCGTTTGTAGGAGTTGACCGTAGGAGCGACGATTGCCGCTAAAGCCCGCGCGTGTTCGATCTGGCCGGCGATGAACCCATAAGCCATCGAAGAAAGATAATGATCGTCTTCAGCGTTAAAGAATAGGTTTTTACCCTCCAAATCGAAAATCGACTGATGAGTGTGCATCCCGGAGCCGTTCATTCCAAAGATCGGCTTGGGCATGAATGTAGCGATCAACCCTTCCTGTGCTGCCAGCGCGCGGATTGTATATTTCAAAGTCACAACATTGTCCGCAGCCTCTAAGGCGTCGGAGAAGCGAAAATCAATCTCATGCTGGCCGAGCGCGACCTCGTGGTGACCCATTTCGATCTCTAATCCCATGCTCGCAAGAGCCGCCATCAACGACGCCCGAACCTGCTGCGCCTCATCACTTGCAGAGAAGTCGAAGTATCCCCCAACATCATGAGGAACAGGGTGAATCGCATCCGGTCCGTTTCTACGCAGCAGGAAGAATTCAGGCTCTGGTCCAATATTGAACTGCCAACCCCGTTCTGAGACCCGCGCGAGGGTACGCTTCAGCACCCCGCGGGGATCCCCAGGAAACGGTGTTCCATTGGGCAAGTAAATATCACAGAATATCCGCGCCCTTTTGCGTTCCGGCTGAGACCAGGGAAGAATGCAGTACGTGCTAACGTCCGGCATCAGGCGCATGTCGCTCTCCTGGATCCGCGCAAACCCTTCTACAGAGGACCCATCGAACCAGATCCCCTCCTCAATCGCAACTTCTAGCCGGTTGACCGGAATGTCTAAACTCTTGACGACGCCAATGACATCTGTGAACTGTAAACAGATGAACTTCACCTCGTCTTCTTGTGCACGCTTGATGATTTCTGAAGACATTGAACTACCTCCTAATGGCTATGCGATGGCCGGATAAAGAAAAAGGCACGCAGGGCGTGCCTTCGTGTCAACCAGACATCATCGCCCTTCCGATATTGTGCAGTTCAAGGATGGATTCGATCCTTGTTCTGACCACCGCACTCCTTTTGTCCCGCTCGTCACCGAGCGGATTTATTAGAGCGCTTTCTCGGAAGGGAGAGAGGAGCTTGTGGCAAACTCCGGAGGCATCCGCTGATCTGGTCGATTTTCCCTTTGGTCTTTTCCCAAAGGTTAGCCCCTCCTCGCAGAGGGGAACCTCCACCTCGTAGTCTCACACCTGAGCGTGAGACCCATACGCTGATCTCCCGATATTCAATTGTGACCCCCTATGGGGGATGTTGTGATTCTAGCAGAGAGGTGTTTAGGCGTCAACTGGACATGGCGCGGCAGTAAGCGTGAGGTTAGCGGGGCTGGCCTCAACCCTCCTGAGGTGGGGATAAACGAATGACAATTGCCCGGCTCGTCCCCTCGGTAAGTCGGAATGAATGAGACATGCGAATCCCGGCAACCCACACGACTTCATCCCCGGAAACAACAATCGGCCAGCGTGCCCGCGCTAAATCAGGAATGTGATTATTAATCATGATGTCAGAGACCTTCGTTGTCCCCTCAAGCCCCAGAGGTTGGATCCGATCGCCTGGCACCCGGGTTCTCACGCTGAGCGGTGTGGATACACTCGACTCGTCAATCGCGGCGAAATCGCCTTCTTGCGCGTTCAAATACGTTTGATAACTCCCGGGGGCGATAGACTCCCTCGCTGCAGTTAACTTCCATCCTCCAGCGAGCTCCACCTCTCCAGGTATCGGCACTCCCACTTGAGCATCTCCAATGAGTTGCGGGAGACGATCATAAATAACGGGCGAGTCTGTGTGATAAAGGAGGATTTCCTCACCCAAATCTCTCAACATCAGACCGGCAATCAGTGGGCGCGATGCTGGTCTCGTTGGGTCGGATACGAACTGAATCCCTCGCTCAATCGTATCGAAACTGACATCTCGAGCGGAGGGTTGGAGTTTCTTAATCGCCGATCGGAGTAATGCCCGCTGCAGAGCAAGTGGTTTCCTCACCATGGACTCCACTCGTAATACGAGCGCTGATTCCCCCAGAGATTCAAACACGGACTCCCAGTCGCTCGCGACCATCTCCGTCAAAAGATCCACTTCGGCTGTCATAATGCGTGCAAGACGTAGAAGGATTTGACGGATGCCCGGGTTGTAAGTCTCTAGCAGGGGAAGGAGCTCATGGCGGATCCGGTTCCTAAAAAAAGTGGGGTCCATATTGCTTGAGTCGATAACTGGCTCTAAGCCCACAGCTTGGCAATGGTCCTCAGTCTGACCTCGGTTCAAGGTTAACAAGGGGCGAATAAGCCGGATCCCCTGGGCATCTGGAATCCCAACCCATGAATCGAGCGGTGTATCAGGCAGCATGCCCCGCAACCCAGAAGGACCTGCCCCGCGCAGGAAATGCATGAGCACTGTCTCGACTTGATCATCTGCAGTATGGCCTGTCGCTATCACGTGCACATCGTTTTTCCTGGCCACGCGCACAAGAAAATTATAGCGAGCAAGCCGGGATGCTTCTTCCAGCGAAACGCCGGATCCTGCCTTCAAAGCTACGTCTTGCCTCTCAATCTCAAAAGGAAGATTGTAGGATTGGGCGATACTCTTTACATAGACTGCTTCATCAGAACTCTCTTGCCGCAATCCATGGTCGAGGTGTGCACAGATAAGCGGATACCCAAGGTGGGATAAACTATCCAGAAGACAGAGGCTATCCGGACCACCTGAAACGCCGATCACGACCCGCTCGCCGCAGTTCAAGAGTTGGTGCCTCTCAATAAATTCACTAACCTGTTGGTAACTTTGCATCGTAAGTGGATTATAGCATTGCGATGCACAGCAGCCCGAAAAACCTAACATAACGTTCTAGATAATGTGTATCCTCGACCCTGCATGGTATAATCGCAACTTAGCTCCACCGGAGGATTTTAGCTTTGGCGTTCAACCCACTTAACTGGCTCCTGGGCCTCTTCTCCCTAGACATTGGCATTGACCTCGGCACTGCGAACACGCTGGTTAACGTGCGCGGGAAGGGGATAGTGATTAACGAACCTTCGTGGGTTGCTATTGAGAAGAAATCCAAACGCACCCTGGCCGTTGGCGCGGAAGCGAAACAGATGGTGGGGCGAACTCCTGCGAATGTCGTCGCTATTCGCCCGTTGCGCGATGGCGTCATCTCTGAATTTGATATCACTGAAAGCATGCTTGAATACTTCATCGCCAAAGCCCATGAACAGAGTCTCGTGCCAGTCCCCCGCCCGCGCATCGTTGTTGGCATCCCCAGCGGCGCAACAGAAGTAGAGAAACGCGCTGTATATGATGCCGCAATGGCAGCGGGAGCGCGAGAAACATACCTGATCGAAGAACCGACCGCGGCGGCATTAGGCGCGGACCTCCCCATCGGGGAAGTCCGTGGTTCGATGATCGTGGATATCGGCGGAGGGACGACAGAAATGGCAGTGTATTCGATGGGTGGGATCGTTGTATCCCGCTCGCTTCGAGTCGCTGGCGATGAGCTGGATCAGGACATCATTAATTACATTCGAAATAAATACAACCTACTGATCGGCGAACGTATGGCAGAGAGGGTGAAAATTACGATTGGATCAGCCTACCCTCTTAAAGAAGAACAAACAATTGGCGTGCGCGGCAGAAACCTTGTGAGCGGCTTGCCGGAGGCTATCGAAGTTTCATCCGTTGAAATTCGCGAGGCTTTGGCCGGATCGGTGAAGATCATCGTAGATACACTGCGGGATGCTATCGATGAGGTTCCACCCGAACTTATCGCCGATCTCATGGAAGAAGGAATTGCGCTGGCAGGCGGTGGATCTCAGTTGCAGGGGTTGAATGAACGACTCTCAAACGAACTTCGCATGCGTGTATGGCTCACGGATGATCCTATGACCTGTGTAGCCCGCGGGGCTGGTTTAATCCTTGACAACTTCGACACCCATGGCCGCTTCCTCGTCGGTCTTGAGCGAACCCCCGGTTACTAATCAGCTTTAGGATTGGTCCCTGGCTAAAACGGGATCTGACTTATGAGACGCTTACCCCCAAGAGTCATAATTGTATCTGTCCTGCTCATTATCGCGCTCGGTTTGCTGATCTTGAATCTGAGCGGGTTCCTCCAACCTGTTCAAGATCTCGTCGCTCGTCCAATTATCTCAGTCCAAACCTGGTTCGCTCTCCGCTTCTCAGCCCTCCGA
>DAOUTT010000229.1 GCA_030668545.1 Anaerolineales bacterium
AAATTCAGGCATCCGTGCTCATGGCAATCTTCCAGATACTCTAGCGCCATCCCCTTCCCGAGACCAAAAAGCAGGTCACCGAGACCATCGAAGGACATCGGCGGGATGATGTAGTAGCCTGAATACTCACCGGTTGTGACGGCGACGTGCGCCTTGCTGAGTGAAGCCAAATGCGTCCCTACGAAGTCGATTTCCTGCCAAACGGGCGTATCTCCACGTAAGGCCGTCAGCACAACGGGTCGAACATCCGTATCGAAGAAGAGCAGATAATCCATTCCACTAAGGAGCGCCTCAATGAGGACCGCGTTGCGGTATGCGCCGTAGGGGGCTTCCTGGTGGAGCGGCCAACTGGGGACTTCCAGCAGCCCATCCACTTCATCCGCACTCAACCCTGTGGAGAGCAGCCGGCTGCGCAAGTTAACGTCGCCGCATGCCTTAACAACGGTCATTTTTATCGACTCTTCAACGGTCGCCACGGTTTCAGGATCGACTCCGTGAGAATAAGCGACGATGACGCGATCAAGGGGATGACCGAACTTCTCGGCGTTGTCTACAAATCTGAGGATGGCCGCTGGATCGTCGAGGTGCCGTGTGATGAGACCCAGGGCAATTTTGCTGTTCCCGATCGTGCTCATACCGTTCTCCGCATGCTTCGTCTCCCTACGGAACCGCTCTCAACCTGTCTAGAGGGCTTCTTCGTATATCTCGATCATCTTATCCACCTGACCGGACCAAGAGAAGTCCTTCAAGGCATATGCCGCCGCGAAAGGTCCTTTCACTTCCTTCGAATTTGATTGTATTTCAGAGATGATCGCGTTTGCCAACGCCGTAGAATCATCGATATCCACTAGCGCGCCCACACGCTCGTCAACGAAATCAGGCAGGCCACCTTCATTCGTGGCGATGACGGGGGTGCCACATGCCAGCGCTTCCACAGCGACGAGGCCAAAAGGCTCCACCCGCGAGGGGATGGTGGAGATGTCGGCGGAGTTCAGGATCTCCGCAACCATAGGTTGCGGCTGGTGACCCAGGAAGTGAACCCCTTCCAATCCCAGCCGCTTCGCCTGCTCCTCCAATTGGGTGCGCAGTGCGCCATCGCCGATGATGAGCGTCAAGACATCGCCCAGCTCCCGCTCATAGATGCGCGCCGCGTCGAGCAGCACGTCGACGCCTTTGAACTCCGTCAGCTTCCCGACAAACGTGATCAGGTGCTCGGGTTCTTTATGTATGCCATATCTTGCCAACACCCTCGACCGATCGACAGACATGACATGGAAGATGCCCTCATCAAATCCGTTCATCACGATCCGTACACGCTCTTCAGGGATTCCATAAAGCTCTTTCGTGTCACGGGCAACCTGTTTGGATATGGCGATCACAGTTTGCGCATTATGGGCTCCCTCAAGCGCCATCTCCTTCCAATCTTCATATTTGCGGAATCCCATCAAATCCGTCCCGTGCGCTGTGATAACGTATGGCAATTCCGCTTTGTGAGCCGCATAACCTGTGACCCACAGATGCTGGGCATGGATCAAATCCGGGTTCCAATCGAGCACCGCCAAATCGACGGCCGCTTGAAAGGCTTGCACATAAGCCTGGCGTTGGCTGTCATCCAAATCTCCGAAGGTCGCAGTGCTGAGAGGATGCGTGGTAAAACAAGGAAAATTAAAAGGCAGTTGGTATTTGGTCTCATCATCACTACCGTCGGGTGTAAAAAGTATGGAGCGAACTTCAAAAGGGTAGCCGTGCTGCACATCGTGGGCTGGAGTGATTGCGAGTGCCTGATGGCCCTTTTTTGTTATCTCGCGCGCGATGTTTTGTGTGTAGATTCCGCTGCCCGATCCTTCAAGAGGAAAGTGATTGGGGATTAGTATCCTCATCGCAATGTCGCCTTTCTTATTGGCGCTCCATCTATGGAAGATCGATGGATGATGACCACCTGATGAATGCCTGGGGTTGTCGATCGAATTCAGAGGGACAGGGCAATCGATGAATCTGGTTTCACATCACTTAAAACACACTTCCATCATACAACAGACGCGACCATCTTCGTCGATAAATCGCCAATGAACCATCGCGTGAGGAGACGGTGTTTTTTCCCGTCCCTTATCCATGAGACTCCGTTGAGCCTGAATTTGATGATCAAAGATCGGCGTTTAGTGATCCTTGAGTGCTTTGTATCATGCGTGAACAATGAAAATAGTGGATGTGAAATCGTTGTAGCCAGCTGAGTTGAGAACCCCTGGGAAAGCGCTCCTTATCACAACGACAAGCTCCCCCATCAAGAAGCAGAACCAGCAGATTTAGCCCGATCCTGCCCTATGGATCATGCTAATCAGCGCGGTGAACCCTGCCAGAGCACTCGCGCCGGATGTGTGACCCTGTTGGATGATCGC
The DNA here is from genome assembly GCA_030668545.1 of Anaerolineales bacterium. Taxonomy (GTDB): domain Bacteria; phylum Chloroflexota; class Anaerolineae; order Anaerolineales; family E44-bin32; genus E44-bin32. The sequence continues at coordinate 2,397 of DAOUTT010000229.1, forward strand.
CCGCGCCGCATTTCGGATATTTTCTTCATTCTCAATGAGAATCGCTTTCAGCAATTCATGCCAACGCACTGAACATTCGCCTCTGCTCGCAGCCTGCAGCCATGCTGCCGCGAGGGACGTCGTTCGCAGGTCAGCTTCCAGCGAGACCCATTGAGCAGCCTGCTCCACACCCTCCCCTGCACAGTATGCCCACGTGGCCAGGATGCTGCCCATCATGAAGTCATCACCGTCCGGCGTTAAACCTGCGCCGAGTCCAGCTAATTTCCTTGCGCTCGCGCGGCAAAGTTCTTCATCCTCGCGGAGAAGACCTTGCACTAGAAAGCGCGCCGGCTCTCGCGCAGACAGGAGTATCTGCGCCTCGATTTCTCGCACAGAGCTCTCCCCGGAATGGATCAATTGAACGAAGCTGTCAACTGGTGCTAGTTCAACAAGAACTTCTTCCAGTGCACCGGCGGAAATGGATAAGGAGTCCTGCCTGCCCTGGAAAGACTCCCAATCAAAACGCGGCTCCCAGACCTGAGCAGGCATAAGCGCGATTTCAAGCGCCCCTATTCGGATCTGTCCATTATCAAAACTCACAGCGGATTCGGCCGAGACGTGATCCGAAAATTCCAAAGGTTCGAGGATGATATTGAAGGGTCCGTCACCGATATTAGGCATGACGAGGGAGAGGATCTCGCCATCTTCTGCGATCAGATTACAGGCGTCCTTGAAAACGTGCAGCACCCGAGCTGGCTTGGGATCCCGAAGCCAAGCTAGAGTCGGAGAGGCAATGGAGCGTGCTTGCACCATCTCGATTACGATTTTGCGCCCTGATCTTGAATGGCGAGAAATACTTTTTCAGCCGTAAGCGGCATCTCAAAGATGCGAATCCCAACGGCATCGTAGACCGCATTTGCGATCGCCGGCGCGGTCGGGATCATGGGATGTTCGCCAACTCCTCGAGCGCCCCAAGGGCCGTCGTCTTGCGGGACTTCAACGATGATCGAGATTATCTCGCCTGGCATATCCTCGGATGTCGCGATGCGGTAGTCTGTGAAATTTGAGGCTTGCGGGACCCCATCCTCATACTGCAAACTCTCAAACAGCGCCGTACTTATGCCCTGGACGATGCCGCCCTCCATCTGTACGCGCACCTGATCGGGGTTGATCGCCTTTCCAACATCGAATGCCGAAGCCACCCGCAGTATGGTAATCTGTCCGGTTTGAGTGTCCACCTCGAGGTCAACCGCCTGGCATCCTGTGGTGTAGTGAACAACTGCCCTTTTGCCCTGTCCGGTTTCATTACTCAAGGAGGTAACATAAGACGGCATGAAATTCCCTTGCCCGATGATAGGTCCGCCGCGCCAACCCTGGTCGTCAGGCATAGGCAAACCATAGACGACCATCTTCTCCAGGGGCATAACCTCTTCGGTGCGATACGAGATCACCTGGCCGTCGCGGATGTCAAGGTGCTCGAGATCCTCATCCCAGTGTGCAGCCACGATCTCAAGAATCTGTCGGCGCGCGTCTTTAGCCGCGGCGACGATGGCATTCCCCATAGACCACGTCAACCGGCTGGCGACGGTTTGCCATTCATAAGGGCTGTACTTCGTGTCAACCGGTGTACTTATTCGGATCCATTCAAATGGAACGCCGAGAGCCGCGGCAGCCATCTGCGCCGCAACGGTGAACGTTCCCTGACCAATCTCCTGGCCTCCAACCCCCAATGACACTGTGGCATCTTCGTTCAGACGCAGCCATGCCGATGAGCCAGCGTTGGGGGGCACGGCTGGCGCTTTCCATGCGATAGCCAAGCCCTTACCGCGCAACTTGTGAGCTGCGCTGGGAGGTTCCTGAATCCCCCAGTCGATGGCCTGCTTCACTTTTTCGATACACTCTGTAAGACCGATCGGGTGCATGATCATGCCGGTGACATTCGCATCGCCGCTTTGCAGACAGTTCTTCAAGCGAAATTCCACTTTATCCATGC
>DAOUTT010000102.1 GCA_030668545.1 Anaerolineales bacterium
CCCAATAATCGGTCACCTGGAAGCCGTTGATGAAGAGGTAGAACTTCCCGTCGTACCCCCAGATCCCCAGGCGATTGGTCGCTCCAGGGCCGGTGAGAATAGCGTCGGAGGGTGTCCAGTCGATCAGAGTGACGGAGTTACCAGGGGACAAGCGGATAAAACGCCCTGCGCCGTCACAAGAGACCTCGAAAGTGTATCCGCTGGGGGTTATATCGGATTCAATCCGAATGACCAGTCCGACGGCGTCCCGTGCCATGCAGTCACCATTTGTGGCAGAAATTTCGGCATAGACCCGTCCGGATTCGACATAGGTGTAAGACCACCAAATAGCGGTGTTCAGTGCATCAAAATCGGTTCCGATGAGTTTCCCATCCACAACTTCATACGATGCAATACCTTCCGTTATGTATTCGTACCAGGTATCCGGATTGTTGAAGTAGTCAATATGATCCGGGTTGGTCAGGTCAAGGATGTTCCGCGGGTCATCAGGGTCGCTGATAACGAACGGGGTGGGAGTTGGCTCGAGGGTGAGGCGCTGAACCGCGCTTGTCGGTGTGGCTGCGGGAGCATCAACAGCCGGAGCTGCAACCTCGGGAGGCTCAGTCGGCAGCACTGCCGCGGGTTGCTCATCGGCAGGTTCGACGGGCGCTGCATCAGGTGGCGGTGCATCTTGCCCACGGCGAGCCAATGCAGAAACACCGAAATATATGAGTGCTATCACTAGCAGTGCGGAAACGACGATCAAGGCAATGCGTTCGATACTGAGGGATTTTCCTTTTTCCTCACTCATCTTGGACTCTCCTTCATGGGGTGAGCATGACCTTGCCGGACTCACCGGAAGTCATCGTCTCAAAAGCTTTATCGAATTCTTCCATTTTAAAATGATGGGTAACAAGCGGTGCGAGATCAACAGCACCGGAGCGGATAAGACCACGAGCCTGATACCAGGTTTGCCAGAGCTTGCGTCCACTGATGCCCAGAACGCGCGCCGCTTTGAAGACGATGTGATTATCCCAATCGAATTCAAACGGCCCGGGGGCGACACCGAGGAGCGCCGCTTCACCGCCGGGCTTTAGCAGTGTGAAACCCTGGTCGATTGCCGATGGTGAGCCGGACATCTCCAGGAGCACATCGACCCCCTCACCGTCGGTTGCATCACGAATCATTTCGATCACCGGGTCATCAATGGCATGTAGCGCCAGGTCCGCTCCCATCCGGCGCGCGAAGTCAATACGGTAGGCGCTGATATCGGTGGCATAAATGGATCGAGCGCCGATGGCGCGGGCGACTGCGATGGTCATCAATCCAACGGGACCACATCCTGTGACGAGGACTTTTTTGGCCCTTAAGTCGGCGGCGAAGGCGGTGTGAACCGCGTTGCCGAAGTTCTCCTGCAATACAGCGATTTCCACAGGTAGATCTTCAGGATTTGGCCAAGCGTTCTGGGCGTGAATGGCGATGTACTTGGCGAAACCGCCATCACGGTCGACGCCGATGAGTTGTGTGTTCTCGCAAATGTGGCCAAGGCCCGTGCGGCAGAAGGCACATTGATTACAGATAACATGTGATTCTAAGGAAACAAAATCCCCTATCTCCGGTGTCTCAACCATGGATCCACGCTCAACGACATCTCCGCAGATCTCATGGCCGACGATCACCGGTGGGTGCATTCGACCTGCTGCCCAAGAATCCCAGTTGTAGATATGTAAATCAGTACCGCAAATGGAAGCGGCGCGAACCTTAACGAGAACTTCGTCGCGTTTAATGGTGGGGATGGGGACTTGCTGGACCTCAAGGCCAGGACTGGCGTGGGCTTTAACCACCGCCCGCATCGTTTCTGCCATGTTGAGGAGTGCCTCCGTATGAATGGGGTTTTTCGGAGTATAGCATTAACACCGCAAACACAATCTTGGGCGAGTTATAATGCTTTGACTATGGTTCTCGAGTACCAAGAGCTAGGAGTGGATTGATGGAATACCGCAGAATGGGACGTTCTGGATTGAAGTTGAGCGCGATCTCTTTGGGATCTTGGATTTCCTTTGGTGACCAGATTGATGAAAGCGCTGCTGCAAAGCTCATGCAACGCGCATACGAAGCAGGTGTCAATTACTTTGACAACGCTGATGTTTATGCAAACGGAGAATCCGAACGAGTAATGGGAGAGGCGATTAAGGATTTCCCACGAGAGAGCCTTGTGGTCTCGAGCAAAGTTTATTGGCCCACGATGCCGGGCCCCAACGGTCGCGGTCTATCCAGAAAACACATAATGGAATCTTGTCACGCTTCGTTGAAACGTATGAGCCTGGAATACCTGGATTTGTATTTTTGCCATCGCTACGATCACGAGACACCGCTGGATGAGGTGGTACGAGCGATGGATGACCTTGTCCGTCAGGGAAAGGTGTTGTATTGGGGCACATCCGAATGGCGCGCGGGGCAGATTGCACGTTCCTACGCCGTTGCTCGTGAGTGGAATGCTTATCCGCCAGTTGTCGAGCAACCGCAATACAATATGTTCGTCCGTCGTAGGGTAGAGGATGAACTCGTCCCGTCAGCGAGAGATTTGGGTTTCGGCATGGTGACGTGGAGCCCTCTTAAATACGGCCTCTTGAGCGGTAAGTACAACAACGGTTTACCTAAAGAGAAGACCCGGCTTACGCGGGCGCCTGAATGGGGTGAGAAAATCATAACAGAAGAACGGGTGGAGGTGGTTCGCCGGTTGACTGCACTTGCGGACGAAATTGGAGCAACGACTGCTCAGTTGGCGATCGCCTGGCTCCTGCGCATTCCTGAGGTGAGCAGCGTGATCACAGGAGCAACGCGCACCGAGCATTTAGATGACAACCTGAAAGCGCTGGAGTTCGTGGAAATGCTTGCGCCGGATTTCTTGGATAAAATAGAAGCGATATTGGACAACTCTCCGGGTGAAACTGAAGAATTCTAACGACCATGCTTCGCAATTAACTCGTAGACATCAAAGCGCAGGCTGCGCCTGCGACCGGAAGCAGAGCTTCCACACTCCACATAATGGAGAGGAGATTGGGGTAGACCCCGGATCGTTCAAGCGATAGATATTGAGGTCTCAATCACTTCGAAGGTGGAGTCTCCAGTGCCAAACCGTCTGGATCGTTGAAATCTATCTTTGACGCGAAAGCACGGCCAATATCCTCTAAGAAGTCGGCTGCCCATACGGCATCTAAACCGATCTCGGCGACGTCGACTCCTTCGGGAATAACGACACCAAGCTCACGCATAACGCTGGATGTCAAATCGAGTTGATACCGACGCAGATCGATTCTCGCAGTCTGTTCGTATTCCCGCCGAGTCACATAAGTCTGCCATTCACCAGCGTCTTCCATTGTTTCCGCAAGAACCCAGATACCCCACTTCAAGATGCTGGCAGATCGGGCGTCGATTGGATGTGGACGCCTGCCGGTGCCGAAAGATAGCATGAGCGTGTCTCCCGGAGGATATAAACCGGTGCTGTAGTGCATCGCCTCGACGGCAGCGTGGTAGACCGGATTGCCGGATACACCAACTCCACCATCGACCCAGGTATGCTCCTCGCCGAGAACATCCGCAGAGTGAGCAGGGAAATATGTCGGAGCAGCGATGCTGGCCAAGACGGCGTCTTTTAAAGTCATCGTTCCCCAAAGGCTGGCATTCCCGGGCCCGTCCTTCACGAAGAAATCGGTCTGACTGGTTTCCAGGTTTTTTGCAGTGACCAATATATCAATTGCTAATGAGTTCAGTGGTCTATCGGCACCGATCTCTTGGAGAGTATTGGCAATGTAGGTGTTGCTATAGCGGTGGTTGCCGAGATTGAAGAGGATTTGATGCAGGGGAAGACGCTGAAACGCGTGCTTGGCTAACTCGCGATAGAGCGCCAGGAGCCCGCGAGCGCTGATGCCCATGGCAATGCCAGCAGCGATAACGGCTCCAGTAGAAGTTCCGGCAACCATGTCAAAGATCTCTTGGCATGGCTTCCTGTGGATTTTCTCGAGTTCCACCAAACATGCCAAGGGGATGATGCCGCGGATGCCACCGCCGTCAATGGAGAGGATTTTCTTCATGTTAAATCACCCTTATCTTGCTAGCGCCAGACGTACAGAGATAGCGGGAGCCCGTGTTCGTGAATAGACTTACGCTTTGGCCTCCAATAGCGAATGTGCATGATTCCGGCCATCCCCTGGGTATCACTCAAGGGCAGGCGCTGTGCCCCTGCAGGCACAGGTCTTGCAGGGATTATCGCCACGCATTCATTTACGGGTAAAATTCGCATATGGCTAAAGTAACAGATGTCAGGCGGTTTCGACGCCGCCGGGAATTCCAATCTAGAGGAGAGAAACTGCTGGGGCGGGTTGGTTTTGTGTTTGCCCTGCTGTTGGTAGTTGGAATTGGAACAGCGGCTCTCCTGATGGCCTTATCTTATGCCGATCTAACCTCGAATCTTCCCCCTGCGGAAGATCTAGAACAGATCTTCGGTTCCACAGGGCGAGAGTCTTTCCGTCCTGTCAAATTCTATGATAGAACCGGCGACAAACTCCTTTTAGATGTGCTTCACCCGCAGGCACAGAGCCGGCGTTGGTTGTACCTGGACCCGGATGGACCGATCGATCTGCCCGAGCATGTGCTTGAGGCTACGATCGCGATCCAAGATGAAACCTTCTGGTCAAACCCAGGATATATCCCGCAAGATGTGGTTCAAGCCCTGCTGAGCTATCTCGAACTTCAGGGACCTCAAGAGATTAATCCCTCAATAAGTCAACAACTGGTACAGGCGCAATTGTTGCCACTCGCAGGTGGCGCGCGTTCTCCCGAGAAACAATCCTTACAAAGAATGATCCTGGCGGCCGAGGTCACTTGGGAGTACCCCAAGGAAAAAATCCTCGAGTGGTATATCAACAGTGCCGATTATGGGAACCATGCCTATGGGATTGACGCTGCGGCGCTGGTGTATTTCGCCAAGCATGCCTCAGATCTCACCCTCCCCGAAAGTGCGATGTTGGCGTCCATCCCTCTTAATCCATCCCTAAACCCGGTGGAAGCTCCAAAAGAGGCGAAGGAACGGCAGGCGGAGACCTTGAGGGCGATGGTGCGAATGGGAGCGATCACTAACCATGAAGCACAATTGGCTCTTGCACAGACATTGGAGATCAAGCATGAGGCCGTTGAGCATCCAGACCATCTACAGGCACTGGCGGAGTATCTCCAGATCGAGGCGCTTGAGATGTTTGGAGAGGATGCACTGAGGCGAAGCGGATTACGGATCCAAACCACGGTGGACTACGATCTGCAGCTGCAATCTCATTGCACACTCCAAACTCATACCGCCCGACTATCCGGGCTTGAGCCAAGCGTCATTCTCCCTGCGGCCGATGGAACGGGATGCCTCGCTGCGGGGTTCCTCCCTCCGGTTCGTCCAAGCGACGCAAATCTCGATCATCGTATCGAATCGGGAGGCTTCGTTGTTCTCGATGCGAACAATGGTGAGATTCTCGCTCTCGCGGGGCCTGTTTCTGAAAGTAGACCTACCGGAATGACCTTCTCTCCGTTTGTGTATCTAACGGCTTTCGCACAAGGCTATTCACCGGGAAGTATGGTCCTGGATATTCCTTCCGATGGTGAATTCACAAATGGGACTCCTGAAGAGCAGGCGGCACAATATTACGGACCTATGCGCATCCGCACAGCGCTGGCGAATGGGTACAAATCAGCGAGCGATAGAATCCAGTCTTTGATGGGTGTGGACAGCGTCGAGCGAACGGCTCGTTCAATGGGCGTTGCGTCAGCAGCATACGATACACAAGAGTATCGTGAATCCGGTGATCTGGATTGGGAAGCTTCCCTGATGGATCTAACCAGCGCCTACGCTGTCTTGGCGAATCAAGGAACGATGGTTGGTGAGTTATCTCCAGTGAATGGCACTGCGAGAAATCCTTTGCAGCCGTGGATCTTCTCAACGATTGAAGATGGCGCCAGGAGATCAACGTATAGCTTCGAGCCCGAACAGAAAGCAGTTCTTAGCGCTAAGTTAGCTTATTTGATGACAGATGTACTGACGGATGAGACGGCACGCAGGTCAACCCTGGGCCAGTCAAATGCCTTAGAGATTGGCAGACCGGCGGGGGCCATTGCCTCTGTTGCGGATGACCGTGATTTCTGGAGTCTGGGCTACACACCGAGCCGGGTTGTAGGTGTTTGGCTTGGAAACCAAGACGGCGCCGAGCCTGTTGGTTTACATGAGATGAACAGCGCTGCGCCGGTGTGGCATGCCCTGATGCGCTACGCGACAAAGGATTTACCAACTGCTGGATGGCAGGTGCCACCGGGCGTGAACCGTATAGATGTCTGTGATCCCTCGGGCCTGCTGCCCACGGTGTACTGCCCTTCGGTTGTGAGCGAAGTTTTCATCAACGGCACTGAGCCAATAACCTTCGATAATCTTTACCAGCCCTACCTGGTAAACAAGGAAACGGGCAAGCTTGCGACTCTGGATACGCCGATCGAGCTTGTTGAAGAACGAATATATCTCGTCCCACCACCAGAGGCGGCGGAGTGGGCACAGCTGATTGGACTAGAAAGGCCCCCTCAAGAATATGACACTCTCACAGATCTGGAAGATCAGCATCCAGATGTTCGCATCACCACGCCTGCATCTTTCTCCTATCTTCGTGACGATATCGTGGTGCGAGGGCACGCGAATCCGGAGGATTTTGATTTCTATCGCCTTCAATATGGCAATGGGTTGAATCCCACTCGCTGGGTGCAAATTGGGGATGACACTAGCAAGCAAGTACGGGGTGGGACGTTGGTGCGTTGGAAGACCGAAGGACTCAATGGGTTGTACACGCTTCAACTTGTTGTCGTCGACGATGATGGACATATCTCAACTCATGCCATCCATGTTACGGTGGACAACCAACCCCCGCACGTCGAGATACTGCTGCCCGAGCCCGACCAGGTCCTGCGTGGGAACAGCCGCCAGGAGATGGTGATCGAGGTTGATGTGACCGACAATTTCGGCGTTGAACGGGTCGAGTTCTATGTCGATGACATTAAAGTTGAAACGGTGACCGCGCCGCCGTACTCGATCCGTTGGCGAATGGTGGCTGTTGGTGAACATGAGGTCTATGTTCGGGCGATCGATCTCGCTGGGAATGTGGCGGAAAGTGATCGCATCTTGTTCACAGTCGAGCGGCCATAGTTGCGGCGCGTTTAAGTGAGAATCACACAGCTCCCCATGAGCGATACCCACGGGGAGCTGTTGAAATGAGGGTTGCCGTGCTAGCAGGGTCCTTGTAAGTAGAAACCAAAATTGACGCCCCCCACATTCTCACCCGAACCAACCGTCACCGAC
>DAOUTT010000241.1 GCA_030668545.1 Anaerolineales bacterium
AGGGCGTCATCCCCCTCCGCGGCAGCTTCAACCAGAGCGATGCGCGCCTCTTCCGCCTGCTCTTGATATTCGGCGGGAATATCCTCCATCCCTTCCCCTTCAGCCGGACGAGCTTTCATATTAAAGAGATCAATGACCCCCTTGATTTCACTCTTCTCACCCCAGGGAAGTTGGACGGGGATAAATGTTGCATCCGGGGAGAGTTCACTCGCTGCTGAGAGAGCCGTCTTGAAATTGGCATTGTCGCGATCCATTTTGCTGATGACGACAAAACGCGGCAGCTTGAATGTTTCACAATACTCCCAGACGATTTCCGTGCCCACCTCGACTCCGGCGACAGAATCCACGAGGACAACTGCCGCATCGGCCACGCTTATTGTAGAGATTACTTCGCCAACGAAATCCGTGTAGCCAGGTGTGTCCAGGATATTTAACTTATGCTCTTTGAACTCAACCGGGAGGAGCGTGGTGGAGAGGGAGAGAGTGCGGCGGATCTCCTCATCTTCAAAGTCGGAGACTGTATTTCCATCTTCGACCCTCCCCATACGAGTGATCGCACCTGTGCAGAAAAGCATGGCTTCTCCCAGGATGGTCTTTCCACCACCGCCATGGGACACGAGAGCGATATTACGAATAAACTCCGTTGCGTATTCCTTCATGGGTTTGGGATCCTTCTCAAAGGTTTTATAGGTCAACGAATTCTAAAGGATGAGATGGGTCTTGTAAAGACAAAACATAAAAAGATAGGGTTTTAATAGCTTTTCATCCCGTTTTGGACATCATCGTGTAATGCCTGGAACGAAGGCTCACTCCCCTAACCTCCCCCATGGTCCAAATCTGTGCGAGGTTTAATCGCTCATCTTTAGACGTAGCAGGTTGATGTTACAATCCGGCTAGCACCGTGGAGGGTACCATGCAGCTAATCAATCAATATTCTTTTCCTTTCCTCGCTGGGGTTATTATCCTCATCCTCGCCGGTATTCTCCTACGTAAAGGGGGAACGGACGGATTGCTCATTCCGCTGGCAGCAGCGATCATGGGATTCCTTTTCGCCTTCTGGCTCTTCAGCCCGGGGGCGAGCGCCGAAACTTCCGAGGCGGCAAGAGTCGAGGGTGTAATCGGGTCAGGGAAGGCTGTTCTTCTCGAGTTCCAGAGCCCCTATTGACTGGCGTGCATGGCAGCCAAACCCATCGTGGATGGGATCGAGAAGCAGCATGCAGACGACCTGAACGTAATCCGTGTAAATGTCCAAGACGAGGCCTTGCAACCCCTGTTGGAAACTTACGCTTTCCAATTCACGCCGACTTTCATCCTGTTTGACCCGACGGGAGAGGAAATCCTCCGCACCGTCGGCGCAATTAACCCGGAAGTGATCGATAAAGCTCTGTCATCCACCCGATGATCCGTCGTCTCTTATTCGAACTGCGTTACCTTCGGAAAAAAACACCATGGGATACGGGGATCTCCCCGCCTGAACTCCTGAAGTTTCTGGCGGAGAGCTCACCTGGTCACGCGCTGGACCTCGGCTGCGGGACAGGCACGAATGCCATAACCATAACTAAACATGGTTGGCATGTCGTCGGGGTGGATCTGTCAGCGCTGGCGATTCGAACCGCCCGTCGCAACGCTCATCAAGCCGGACTTGAAATTGATTTCAGGCAGGAAGACGTGACGCGCCTCGCCTCTATCAAGGGGCCATTCGATTTCGCCCTCGACCTCGGCTGCTTCCACTCTCTTAGCGGCGCGGGGCAGCAAAATTATATCCAAAACCTCACTCGTGTCCTCAAACCTGGCGGGACCTACTTGACCTACACCTGGCTCGCCGGTGAGGGTGTTTCGTCGTCCATAGGTTTAACCGAAAGCGACATGTCAACCCTGTTCGAGCCCAGCTTTGAAATTCGCTCCTTCATACGAGGTACCGAAGGGCACCGTACTTCAGCCTGGTATCAGATGATACGAAAACCAGAATGACCCGCATCCTTCTCCTCTTCATGGACGGCATAGGGCTTGGTGCGGATGACCCCGTCTGTAACCCGTTCGCCGCTTGCGAGATGCCTGCACTTGAGACCCTTCTCGGCAATCAAAAGTTCGTGTTGAAAACAGCGCCCTTTAAGGGCGATGAGGCGACGCTGCTTGCAGTTGACCCCACACTTGGCCTGCCCGGTACACCGCAATCAGCCTCCGGACAAGCTGCTTTGCTCACGGGCCGCAATGTTCCACAGGAGATTGGCGAGCATTATGGTCCAAAGCCAAATCCGCCAATCCAACAGATCCTGCGTGAGGGTAATATCTTCTCCACCGTTACACAGCTCGGCGGGAAAGCCGCACTGCTCAACGCCTACCCTCCCCAATACTTCGAGGCCATCGAACGGGGGCATCGTCTGTATTCTGCCATCCCCCTCGCGATGACGGCCGCCGGATTACCGCTGATGACCGCCGAGGATCTACAAGCCGGTCGTGCACTCTCTGTCGATTTCACCGGTGAAGGTTGGGCTGCCAGGCCTGAATTCCCACCGGTCCCGATATATTCACCATCAGAAGCAGGTACGAAACTCGCACAGTTAGCAGCCCGGTACGACCTGGCCTGGTTCGATTTCTGGCCCAGCGATTACGCAGGTCACCGTCAGGATATGAATTCCGCAATCGATCTCCTGGAGACATTCGATGTCGTCCTCTCCGGGTTGCTGCAAGCTCGGGAAGGAGAACATGATCTGGTCGTCCTGACTTCTGACCACGGCAATATGGAGGACCTCAGCCAGCGTGGGCATACGCGTAACCCGGTGCCCGCTCTTTTGATCGGCTCCGAAGAGCTTCGCGACCGTTTTGCGGTAGGACTCGAAAACCTCACCCACTTCGTTCCTGCGATACGTAGAATGCTCTTCTCCTCATAGCTCCGGATCTCTACCCGCCCATTCTGAGCGCACCCGCGCCGCCTTAAACTTGGAAATACGCTGGCCTAAGTATTTGCCGGTACCCAATCGCGAATCATCCTTGCTATACTTAGTAGCAGTGTTCTCAAGACTACTCTGAGGAGATGCGTGTGGAAGCACCATTGAGTGAACGGGAACAGCAAATACTTCTCGACCTTGCTCACCAATCCATTGTGGCCGCTGTTGCTCAAGATCGCGCCCCTCGTATCGAGCTCGACTCGCTGCCGGACCGCTTACAGCAACCCGGGGCATCCTTCGTCACACTGACCCGCAGCGGTCTGCTGCGCGGCTGCATCGGCACGCTCAAGCACGAATTCCCACTTGCCCAGGATGTCGTGCTGCGGGCGCGAGCCGCTGCGATCGATGACCCCCGCTTCCCCCCACTCCAAGCTGACGAGATCGAGGATACGGAGATCGAAATCTCGGTATTAACAACGCCTGAGCCTCTGGTATACAACGCTCCAGATGAAATCCCCAACTTGCTTGTTCCTGGGCGGGACGGCGTCACAATCGTCCATGGTCTTAAAAGAGCGACCTTCCTGCCCCAGGTTTGGGAAAAAGTAGATGGTCCCGAGCACTTTCTAACGATGCTCTGTCAAAAAGCGCGGCTCCCAGCCGAGGCCTGGAAGCGTGGTGAGCTGGAGATTTCAACCTATCGAGTAGAGAGTTTCCACCGCGCCCGGGCCAAACCCACGCAAGGATGAAACACCATGTCTGAATTCCCGACCCTGCAAACCGAACGGCTCATCCTGCGTGCTTTTCAGATGGATGACGCACCCGCTGTAGAGAAGTATGTAGCGGAAAAAGCAATCGCTGCTACCACATTGAACATCCCTCACCCATACACCCTGGATATGGCCGAGGAGTGGATCGGGACGCACAAAGAGGCCTTTGAAAACGGCCAAGCTGTTCGCTTTGCGATCATGTTAGGAGATAGCGGGAAACTGCTCGGTGCTATCGGACTCGAGATCACGGCAGTGCATGAGCGGGCCGAGATAGGCTACTGGATCGGAAAACCCCATTGGGGCAAAGGGTACTGCACCGAAGCGGCTATAGCCGTGCTTCAACATGGGTTCGATTCCGTTGGGCTCGAACGAATATTCGCCACGCATTTTCGCAAGAATCCCGCCTCCGGTCGGGTCATGCAGAAAGCGGGCATGAAACACGAAGGCCGATTAAGACGCCACATTAAGAAATGGGGGGAATTC
>DAOUTT010000226.1 GCA_030668545.1 Anaerolineales bacterium
GACCAAGAACACGTGTGCCATCAGAGACGACGGCAACGGTGTTGCCCTTATGCGTATGTTCGTACACGAGCTCTGGGTCCGCTTCGATCGCGCGGCAAGGCGCGGCTACGCCCGGTGTGTACCAGATGGCAAAATCGTCGAAGTCGCGAACGCAGCTCTTCAAGGCAATTTCCACCTTGCCTTTATAGAAGGGGTGCATCAGCATGGCATCCGCAGATGGTTTTTCGGCTTTCGCCAGCAATTCCTCGATATTGAGGGGGGCTTTCTCAGCCATTTGTAGAACCTCCTAAGGATCGGCAAGCTCGGTGCCGAAACTTTTTCGCAAAAAACCTCGAAGTTCTCGGGGTTCTTTACGTCTAGAACTGAAGATACGAATCGGTATATATGACCTGATTGAGCAAGACTTGCACAGTTTTCCAGATTTCCGCTTGAAGCGGATCGGACATATCTACATCCTCCGGCTGAAGTTGTTCCATGCCAGCAACCCGGTTGAATAGTTTCAGGTAAAGCGCTTTAACCGGTGTGCTGTCGTCTCGGGTTTCAATACCTTGGATCAGGCCCATCAATTCTTTATCGAGTGGGTTGAGGATCGCCGAATCGAGACCGGCGCCCATCAACATGGCGAGATAAACTCGATCCAAGAGGGGGCGTATTTTGTGCGGGACCTGGTTTGAGACGTTCGACAGACCCACGACCGTCATCGGTGCGGGGTCCATAACCATCTTCAACATACGGACCGTCTCGATCGCTTCTGGCACGTATTCCTGGCATCCGGAGACGGTGAGAATCAGCGGGTCGACCAGCAAGTTCTCCATGGGGATGCCGACTTCCTCAGCGCGAGGGATCAGCTTCTCCATTGCGATGCCAATACGGGCGTCGGCGCTGACCGGTATGCCGCTCTTTTCCAAGCAGAGCGCAATCAATTTGGCGTCGTATTTTGCCGCCAATGGTGGAACCTGCTCCAGGCGTTCCTCCTCGGCGGAAGTGCTGTTGACGATTGCGTTGGACCCCCACAGCTTCAAGCCGGTTTCGATCGCGGCCAAGTTGGTCGTGTCAAATGAAATCGTCATCCCGGCTACGGCTTCTTGCATGCAGTCCACGAGCCACTCAACGACTTCAGGACCGTCCTTTTTGCGTGGTCCGATGTTGAGGTCGATTACGTCCGCCCCAGCTTCTTTCTGCTTGCGCGCCATGTCGACGAAGAAGCCGCCATCGCGCTCTTTTAGCGCCTCTTTTACGCTTGGTGCAATAATATGGATGTTTTCGCCGATTTTTAACATAGATCTTCTCCTCAATTCTTCGGATCCCGGTGGAATGTCATCAGATATCACGCAGGATCTTTTCGATAAGTGTCTCGATCTCCCGGAAGGATGGTGAATCACTGGTCAATTGGGTGAGCGGTTTGCCAAGGGCATCTAACTCATTCACCTTTGGATCTGCGGGGATAACGGATCCCAGCGGTAAGTCCATCGCGTCAATGGCTTCTTGCAAGGGCGCTGGCAGCTCGCCGGTCACCCTGTTTAGCACCAACATCTTCTGATGCACATTTACTTCGATCTCCTCAGCGAGATCGCTAATGTTCTCAGCGGTCCTAATGCCGCGAATGGTTGGGTCGGAAACGATCAGGAGCATATCAACGTCACGCGTTGTCCTTCGGCTGATGTGCTCCATACCAGCTTCGTTGTCAACGACGACGTACTTGTAAGTATCGCCTAAGGTGTCGATGATTGTTCGCAGCAGGTGGTTAGCAGCGCAATAGCATCCCTGACCCTCAGGGCGTCCCATCGCAAGCAGGTCGACCTGCTCGCCCTCCTCCAGCGCCATTTGAACCTCATGGGTGAGGTAATCATGTCGGCTGATGGCCACGCCCAGCTCACCTTTTTGTGCCGTTTCAGACATATCCTCCCGAATCTCGCCGACGGTCATCGGCATTGGCAGACCGAGGGCGAGGTGTAGGTTCGCGGCTGGATCCGCGTCGATGGCGAGCAGCGGACCAGAAATGCGGCGCATAAGACCCTGTGTCAACAGGGCTGCAATAGTGGTTTTGCCCGTACCACCCTTGCCCGCGAGTGCGATTGTCTTTGGCATTAATACCATCTCCTCTTAAAATACCTGCACCAGGAAACGCTCGTCTAGGCGTTATCGCTTTATTCAATGAGCTTCGCCAGTTTAAGTTGACTCAAGAAGCAGTTCTACAGCCTCGTAGTGTTACTTCTCCTCTTGCTTATTGCCGGCCTCATCGTCCCAGATTTTTGCTACACTCGGGAAGCGGGCGATATTTGTATGCGGCAGGAAAAGTGCCGCTGTGAATGCGTCATAGAAGCTGTTGTCTGCCGATAATTCCATGTAGGTCATACGATTGGCAATCTCGCGGATTTGCACGCGCAACTCGTTAGAAATCAAGCCCATATATGTACCGAGAGCAGCCGTGTTGCCCAGGAAATGGAAACTATCCCAGGGGAGATCGGGAAGAAGTCCGATATTGATGGCATTTTCAATGTTGATGTATTTTCCGAAGGCTCCACCAACGAGGACCTGCTGAACATCCGCCAGATCCACATCGACACTGTCCGCCAGGACACTGAACCCGGCGTAGATGGCTGCCTTGGCTCGCATGAGGTTGTCCACGTCGACTTTGGTCAGGACGATGTCACGCCCTGTGTCGCTCTCATCCGCCCAGGCAACGACGTATTCAGGTCCGTGATCCCCCTCCCGAATACGCTTTGTATCCAGATCCATCTTTACACTGCCGGCGCGGTCGATGACTCCGGTTACGAATAACTCAGATAGAAGCGAGATCAAACCTGAACCGCAAATGCCGCGCGGTTTTTCTCCACCGATCACTCGATACGTTGGTTCGAAGGTGTCTGAATGGACCCAGACTTCTTCGATAGCGCCCTGCGTGGCACGCATTCCATCCACCACCCCGGCCCCTTCGAAAGCAGGTCCAGCTGAACAGGCGCAGGTAAGCATCCAATCCCGATTGCCGAGCACAATTTCCCCATTCGTTCCGACGTCGATGAAGAGGGTGAGAGCGTCGCTTTCGGAGAGTCCGGATGCAAGAACACCTGCACTGATGTCCGCGCCCACATAGGAGGCGACACCGGGCAAGCAGTCAACAGAAGCCAGGGGGTGGAAGGGTAAATCCAGATCGCTCGCCAGGAAACGAGGGGGGTGATTAACAGCTGGTATGTAGGGGGTCAGCCGTATAGTCTCCGGCGGCAATCTGAGGAATAGGTGAATCATCGTCGTATTTCCGGCGACGGTGACCTTGAATATCTCATCAGGCGGGACGCCCGTTCGACGCTGTAGTTTTTCGAGCACGGTCTGAATCGTTTCGCGAACCAGTGTGCCCAGTTCACTTAGACCGTTTCCCTTACCGGCGTAAATGATGCGTGAAATTACATCTTCGCCGCGTGCTATCTGACCGTTATATTCGGCCGCGGAAGCCTTCACTTTACCGCTGATGAGGTCGACAAGATACGCCGTAACGGTTGTGGTGCCGATATCCACCGCTACCCCATGTGGATGGAATGGGGAGGCCCCGATCTCAATCAGTCGTGCTGGACCACTTCCTGGCGTAGGAGCATCCAGCAGAACATACGGCTTCCAGTCGGAATCCCGCAAAACTGGACCGATGCGCTGAAGGAGCAAAAGTGAGATTTCGACTGGATGGTAGCCCAATTCTTGGAGTGCACCCTGAAGACGTGCCAGGTCGTCCTGGCTATCGTCCAAAGTGGGGGGATTCAGGGAAAGCTGGTGGGTCTGGATGCTCTGAATTTCTGCAGGGATGTAGTCGAAAGGCAGCTCTATGGCTCGGGCAGTCTGCTCGGTGACCAGGCGGCGTTCGATCCGTTCTTGCTCCGGGATCGAGATCACTGCGTCGCCTTCGATCAGTGATTGACAGGCAAGCGCCCAACCCGATTCTAGATCGTCTGTATTTAAGCGAATCGTGGAACGTTTCCGTACGACACCCTATTCGATTTTCACCGCGCAACGACCGCAGCGTCCCTGTCCTCCGCAGGGTTGGGTGATTTCCAAGCCTGCAGAGATGGCAGCCTCGGTGATCAGGGTGCCAGTGGGGACCTCAACGTGCTTTTCTTCTGGTAGGAACTTAACTTTATGTGTAGCCATGGGGAATCACTGCCATGTTATTCGTGAAGGCATAGGATCTTAATAATTTTCCGTGTCCGTTGTGCTGTCATGGAAGCAGGCAGCCACGGCGATATTGACTCCTTGATCGGAAGACATAGTAGATCTTCCGATCTGGGAGTCGAGTTTACAAAGCCGAGCAGAGGGCGCCCCTCAAGGTCATGCTTGCCACATGGCCTTTAAGTAGGAGCCGATATCTACGGCTTCCCTCGGGCCAACCATGATTTCCCAGCCA
>DAOUTT010000291.1 GCA_030668545.1 Anaerolineales bacterium
AGTGGAACGCACCAACGAGCAGTGGATTTCCGATCTGTGTTCACCAGGGAGTGCACAAGACGAAGCCCTGGAGGATTTGCGTGTCAAGATCCGGAAGGGACTGCCGTATTCGCTCTCAAAGTGGCTGACCCCATCTGATCCGAATTTCGACGCACTAGCTGACGAAGTTGTTCAGGAGACCCTGCTGCGAGTATTAGATCATCTCGAGTCTTTCGAGGGTCGGAGCACATTCACGACCTGGGTACATAAGATCGCGGTTCGGATCGCGCTCACGGAGTTAAGACGTAAACGCTGGGAAGATGTCTCTCTCGATGAATTGGTGCAAGGAGATGATGGAGTATCGGGGTTTGACCGAATCGCGGCGATGACTCCCAATCCAGATCTCTCTGCTGAGCAAGTTGACATCATGGGGCGAATCCAACAAGTTATCCAGGATGATCTTTCTGAGAAGCAGAGAACAGCCCTGCTCGCCATCGGTGTACACGGTATGCCGATTGAAGAAGTGGCGCGCAGGATGAATATGAAGCGCAACGCACTTTATAAACTCTTGCACGACGCCCGTTTGCGGCTAAAGAGAAGTATGGCAGCTGAGGGATTGAACCCTGAGGAGATCCTTGCCGCGTTTGAGCAGGGGTAAGAAATCACCTCGCTGCACTGTCAAAGGGAAAGATAGATTTTTAATGAAGGACACTGGAAGTATGCTCAAGAAATTACTCGGGATGGTCGAGAAGACCCATGAGCAGGAAATGGACTGCGCAGAGGTCTTCGAAGTGCTGGACATCTACGCTGAGGCGATGGTGCGCGGCGAAGATACATCCGAGATGCTCCCAAAGGTAAAACACCATATCGAGATGTGCCGTGATTGCTTCGAGGAGTATGAAGCGCTTGTGGGCATCCTAGAAAGCACTGATCAATAAACAACTAGTTTCCTGAGCTACGATAAATCATGCTCGGTGCGTTAGCACCGGGCTTTTTCGTTCTCATCGATTGTATTTAACTACCAGGGTAGCCCAATTTCGGCTACACATAAACTCATTCCCCCCCCATACAAATCCACGCTCTGAGAAGTTCGAAGCTGCAACCCTAGAAGTAAGACAGATCATTAGCAAGGCGTCTACGATGATGAACCTTGGTGGCAGTTTCAGCGCCAAAAAGACTGGGAGGTAGTTATGGTTGGTCTCATTTTCGTTCTTGCCGTAGTTGTGATCGCAGCGGGTTTTATTTGGGTGCGCATAAGTGGCTCACCAGGGCTCGTGCGGGATCCAGTTCGAATAACTGTTCGCATTGATGAGGAGCCGTCTATTCGACGGATCCCTGTCGAAATTCGCTCAAATTCCTACTGGCGCTAATCGCGAGAGTTGCCCTTTCCCATAGCGTTGATTCGAGAAAGGAGTCAGATGGTCATTACAGTTCGGTCTCATATTTCAAATCAAGATCAGAAGGGTTCTATTACTAAAAGGAGGCTCAAATGCAGAAGTTAATCGGAAAAATAGCACGCATGTACCCGTTATTCATCCTGATGGGGTTCATGATCGTGGTTACCGCCTTTGTCGTAGGATATCTGAACTCACAGGCGGCGGCAGCTTATTTCGCTGAATCCAAAGTGGTTCGTGAGACGACGTTGATGGCGCAGCGAGCGACGATCGAAAGTGTCGGGCTGTGGCTGCCTTACTTCAAGTTCCTGGGCATCGGTTTTATTCTGAGCGGTATCGTAATGGCCTTGCGGGTCATCATCGATGCACTTAAAGGCGCCGGCAACCAGGTGCTTGCTAATCTGCCCGAAGGAAAGCGACCTGTTTGACCCGCGACGCCCTGGTATGGATTGTGGATGCCGGTTGTGATGATGATCGGATTGACGATGTTTATCGTCGCCTTGATTGTCAGCATAGATCTCGCCGGGATTGCTCAGGCGCTCTTTGCTCACCCGCTGCCGGAGATTGACGCAGCCGGGGCAGGGTCCGCGTTGCTCGTACAGGTTCAGGCCATCCATTCAACTCTGGCGTGGCTGATACCGCTGAAGTTCTTCGCTATAGCGACAGAATTCCTCGCTATCGCTATGGGCTTGAGCACGATCATCTACATATTAAGCAACCAGACTGAGATGATAGACAATGGCATCCAGCTCGGGCGATCAATGATGCAGGGGAACGCCAAAGTTGAGAATAAGCGCGAGCGGGTACCGGCGTAGATAACGGTTTGATTGTTTCCGAAATAAAGGAGTTAAAAAGATGGCTACAATTAATGAACCCAAAAAAACCTGGCAGTTACGAGTATATCCATTCTTCACCCTGCTAGGTTGGGTGTTAATCACGATTTCGTTCATCATCGGCCTATTCGTACTGTCTTCCAGCGCAGCCAGCTATTGGGGGGAGAACGCAAAGGCAGTTCGCGATGCTGCCGAGGTAGGGTCTGCGCTGTTGGGGCAGCTAAGTATCCTCACCGTCACGTCCCTTTGGTTAGAACCGCTGGCCTTTCTGGGCGTGGCTGCTTTCATGGTCGGAATTGCACTTGAGTTTTCGTCCATCCCTAAGTTGCTCGACAATCGTGGACACGTCATGGGTCTTTGTTTCCCCTTGATCGTGAAGCAGAGCGGCGAGTAGGCAGCAGGAGATAAAGGAGAAATTAAAATGGCAAACGTAAAACTTCCTGAAGAAAAAGCACGCTTTCCTTTCAATATGATCGAGAGCATGATGCCGATGTACCCGATGATCGCCGTAATGGGTTGGATGTTCGTAGGGATCGCATTCCTGGTCGGGTTATTCGCCCTGGCGCCTGCGCAATCCGCGTTTTTCTCGGACGCGAAAGCCGTGCGCGAAGCGGCAGAAGCGGGTTCACTCTTTGTGAATGCGAACGTCACCTCTCTTGT
The DNA here is from genome assembly GCA_030668545.1 of Anaerolineales bacterium. Lineage (GTDB taxonomy): Bacteria > Chloroflexota > Anaerolineae > Anaerolineales > E44-bin32 > E44-bin32. The sequence continues at coordinate 2,867 of DAOUTT010000291.1, forward strand.
TATCGAAGCCTGGGTTCCGCAGTTTAAGTTTTTGGGGCTCGGCTTGGGTTTAATGGCCATTACGATGGCTCTTGGGATCATCGCTAAGAAACTTCGCATCATGGGAATGACGATCACAGGGCATATGTCCTCTAGTTTCCGACCACCCATGCCGCCCGTTCCTGGGCAAGTGCGCTGGTTTCAGCTCAGCACTTTGATGGGTGTGATGATCCTTATCGGTACCCTGATCGTCGGCATTGTTCTTGCGACAGGTGTCGTTCCGTCCTATTGGAATCACTCGATTTCCAATGTATTGAATCAGGCTCAACCGGGGTCTGCGTTGTTGGCGCAGCTCGGCGTGGTCAAGTCGTTCCATTTCTGGTTGAACCCGTTGCGATTGGTGGGCATGTCCTTCCTGTTCACCGCCATTACGATCGCCCTGGCTGTGATCGTTGGTACGTTACGACAACAGGCGAAACTGCTGGTTGGTTTCTTCTATCAAGCCAGCAGCTAAGCGAGAGGGAAGGAAGTAAGAATTCCGCCAATCACACCGTCAAAGGTTCAAGAGCGGCGAAGTATTCTCCCTCTTCTTCTCCTCCTATCAAAGCCCCGGG
>DAOUTT010000271.1 GCA_030668545.1 Anaerolineales bacterium
GCATTACTCCGAGATCTTTCTCCGCTGACATATACTTCTCCTTAAATGAGGTGTAAGTGATTCAACTAATCTCAGTTTGAAATGTTAACTGTACAAGATAATTAGCCGATAAGAGCATCGGCCTGTGAAAAGAAATCCTATGCCTAATTTAGGCCTGGAAAGTTGGATATACGCAGCTTACCAAAAGGATGACAAGTAAACTTCCCGCAAATTCCCTTAGTTCAACGCGGCTAGTCTTTGTCCGAAAACTTGAAGGAGACCTTAACCTTCGCTCGATACGTGATGACTTTACCATCACCTATTTGCATATCGAGATCGGTGACTTCCGCGATCCGCAGATCCCGTAAAGAGGCGCCAGCTCTCTCCACTGCTGCTGCCGCAGCTTTCTCCCAGGATTCTTCGCTCGTTCCTACAAGCTCAATAACTTTGTAAACACTATCGGTCATGGCATTCTCCCTTCAGTTCCAATCAGTCTAGAATATCAGGCTCCAAATGGCAATTCACTCAAGCAATTCAATTCTATCATTCAGGAGCGATTCATCAAATTTACAATCGTCGCTTTCATCATCAGCGCGGTATCCGTTTGAACAGAGAGCCCGCGCAACACAGTTATCAGACCCTGGAAGAAACGGATCCAAAGGGGAGATTCTCCCGTTTCTCATTTTTGCATCTGAGGAACCATTACCTGCCGGATGTTCTCGCTTCTTGCCAGTTCTTAATAGTCTCTCGGTGCTCGGGATAGTGCCAGAATGTATTCGCCGCTACCATCTCCCAAAGCGGTGAACCCGAACGCCAGGCGAGAGAATCCGCGCGCATGAGCAAATCTTCCGGAATCGCTTCCACTGCCTGCGCGACTTCATCTGCAAAATGGTTGAAGTCAGCCAGCACCTCCACCAGTTCTCGCTCGCAGTTCTCTTTGAAGGTTTGCTCATTCCAGCGGTCGAGATCATCCCAGGTCATCCCTGGGGGAAGCTGCTGCGGCACCTGCCCTTTTTCTACAATATCCAACCACTCGACCAATCGTTTTTCCCAGATGACGATGTGGGCAACATGATCTTTTACAGACCAGCCATTCTCCTCCAGCGGTATCAACATTTCGCTTTCGGAGACAACACCTAAAAGAGCCGCGAGCCTAATACGCTCATCACGGATCACCTGGATCAGGGCTTGCTTATCCTTAGGAGCATCCATCCTTAACCCTCACATATTCATTTGCAGCAGGACGATTCGATGACTGCGAATTCAGAAAATCGATCACGAAGTTACGATATACGCTTCGATGACCTCAGCGGATCCCGGTGTCAATGGCGATATCCAAAAGCGTAACTTCATTGGGGCGGATTTCAACCTGCGCCGGCAAGCCTTTTGTTAAATCGATGCCGGAATGGTTGATATCTACAACATAAGTACCCGCTGGTAATGCGATCTCATAATCCCCGGCGGCGTTAATCGAGGCGCGTGCAATTTCCTTCCGCCCACTTTGATCGAAGATCACGATTTGCCTGGCGGCGTACACCTCAGGGTTCGGCGTAGATTCCGGCACACCCTCTCGAATAGCCGGCTGAAGGGGACCGATTGAAACATGGCCTTTCAATATTCCCTCAGGAGCCGGCGCGACCTGGCACGCAAAAAGAAGGACGAAAAGCAAGATGAAAATGGTCTGTTTAAACATTCGTCGCCTCTCTCATCGTTTATCCGCCACTTATGAAGTAATTCCGGGCGATTCTCTTTTCTTAGATCTGAAAGTTTGCCTATCAAACAACCATGTCAGCGTCGTGCTTGGTCGTGAAGGGCATTCCTGTTCACATCGTGCTATCCATGACCCCGCAGTCATCATCGCCGAATTCTATCTCGATCGTGGAATGGGCGAAGGCAAGTTCACGGACAAGCTCAAGGATTTCCTTGCGGAGGCAGAGCACTTGCTCTTTCGAGACATCTTCGTCCACAACGATATGTGACGTCAGGACATGGTGTTCGCCGTCCAGCGACCAAACATGGGTGTGGTGAGTCGAACAGACATGCTCCATTTCATTTAATCGCTCATCGATTGAGGCGACGTCTACGTTCTCCGGGACAGCCTGGAGGAAAAGTGCCAGAGTCTGTTTCAGGTTCTTCAAGACGTTGTAAAGTATATAGATTGTGATGAGGATGGAGAGAAGCGGGTCGAGAATATAGAAGTCCGTAAATAATAGAACGATGCTCACAACCAGGACCGCAACCCAGCCCAGGACATCCTCGATCAGGTGCAAGGCAACGACGCGGGCGTTGAGTGTTTTTTCCCCCCTCAGCCGCAGCGCCGCGAACCCGTTTACGGCCACGCCCAGTAAGGCAAAGAGCACCATTCCTTTTGCGTTGGTTTGCTGAGGCGCCAACAAACGAGGGATTGCTTCACTGAGGATGTAAATCGAGCCGACAATCAGTACAACTGTGGTGATAACAGCTCCGAGCAAGGAGAAACGTCTGTAGCCATAGGAGAATTGTTGATCTCCATCACGCTGCGCAACGCGATCTAACTGCCATGCCAGCCCTAATGAAATGCTATCCCCAAGATCATGCACTGCATCAGAAAGGATGGCAATACTATTCGTCATTAACCCACCGACGACCTCGAGCAGCGTAAAAGCAAGGTTAAGGAAGAAAGCAGTTCGCAAATTCGCTGCAGTACCTCTATTGTGAACGTGTTTATGAGTCATGATCCTGATTCTACCGTAGAGATGAAGGGTTGAAAATCGATCAACCCTGAACGAGGTTGTGATATACAGTAAAAACTTATGGGTTAAACTGCTCACAAACGATACATTCCACCACTACATCGTTGACTATGCGCAGTTCTTTCTGTAGTTGGAATGATTTTTCGGGATCGCGAGTTTTAAATCTGGTTATTAAGGCTCACGATTCTGGCTGGTTTAGATACTCCTGATACTGTTTCCACCCGGGGCACCAGGTAGTATGCCAGCGCCAAATCTTGCTCACCAGAGAATTGGGATTATTCTCCGACTTCTCCCTCAATGGGCACTCCGCGCATTTTGGTATTTCTTTTACATTCTCCGTCATAATTGTTTGCCCTCTGTTAAACGATGAAGTGAGTTTTCGAATCCACAACAAGAAAAAGAACTTTAATCCCCTTGCCCTTTCGTGAATGCATTCCACGTCATCACGATTGGCAGCATTCCCATTATGAAGAGCGTCGTATTCAATGCTGCATTGAAAGCGACTTTAAAATAGAGCGTGATGCTCATGTCCACGACATACCATAACAGCAACCCCACAACCATGGCATCACGCGCCCAGCGCTCTTGCCGGTAAAACGCGTAGCGGGTGATGAAAACCATGAACACGCCCCATCCGGCGACGGTCGCACCTAAAACGCCATAGATCCACTGCATGAAGAGGGCGCTTGCGTGTGGGACTGGACCATCGACCCAGAATACCGGATTGACGCGGTCGTTCATCAAATCAAAGATAGGAGTCGCATTTAAAAGTGCCATCGCCAATCCGAACAAGACGATGATCCAACTCACGACAAGCAGCCAACGCTGCCAGAAGCTGAAGTTCCTCATTATAAAATCTCCTTTCATCCAACCTGGAAAGCGAAACAAAGGATGCTCCAGATGCGAGCAACACGTCATATGAGTGAAGGCAAGTTTCTCGGCTTATTATTTTCACCCTCAACGATTCCCTCCTTACAAAAAACCACAATCACTTCTTCTGAGCAGTCTTCCTTTTGGTGAAACGCAA
>DAOUTT010000347.1 GCA_030668545.1 Anaerolineales bacterium
CGGTCTCGGCTTCCATGTCAGCGTTTTCGAGGCTTTACCCGTCGCCGGAGGGATGCTGCGCGTTGGCGTTCCCGAATACCGTCTGCCAACAGACATCATCGAGCGAGAGATCGCTGACATTCTCGACCTCGGGATCGATTTGCATCTCAATACAGTTATCGAAGATCTCGACAACCTTTTTGAAGAAGGCTTCGATGCCGTCCTGATCGCGGTCGGCGCCCACGAGGGAATACGTCTGCCAATCCCGGGCGCCGATCTCGACGGTGTCTTGATCAACACCCTCTTCCTGCGTGATGTCAGGCTGGGCAACAAGCTGGAACTTGGGAAGAAGGTGCTCATCCTGGGCGGCGGGAACGTAGCCATCGACTGCGCGCGGACGGCTGTGCGCCTCGGTGCCGAGGTTCACATTGCCTGCCTCGAGCCGCGTGATGATATGCCATGTCACCCAGAGGAAGCCGACGCCGCAGAAGAAGAGGGGGTGACGATTCACCCCGACCGCACCTTCGTGCGCGTCACCGCCAATGGCGATGGCCGCGCTGCTGGTGTGGAATGCTCCCGAGTCACCCACTTTGAATTCGACCATGAAGGTCGGCTCAGCATCGACACCGAACCGGATTCGGAGCACGTTATTGATGCTGATACGGTGATCTTCTCCGTTGGGCAGCGCGCCGGTCTGGCTTTCATCCCTGACGACGCCGGTGTGGGAGTCACACAACAGCGCACAATCTCCATCAACCCCAATACCATGGCTGCAACTCGACCGGGAGTATTTGCCGCCGGCGACAGCGTCTCTGGAACATCATTTGTGATCGAGGCGGTCGCTTCAGGCCACCAGGCAGCCGAGAGCATCCAGCGCTATCTCTTAGGCCAGGATCTCGAAGCCCCTCCCAAACCGGATTTGCCAGTCGTAAAATTCACGCGTGCCGAACTCTTAGAACGGGTAGCTAGAGGCGACTTTGAGATTCAGAGCAGGGTGCCAATCCCCGAACTTACAATCGAGGAGCGGAAAACCGGCTTCAGCGAAGTTGAACGCGGTTATTCAGATGAACTTGCGCAAGAAGAAGCCGCCCGCTGTCTTGCTTGTGCAGTATGCTCTGAGTGTCTCTCCTGCCAGTATATCTGCGGTGCGGAGGCCATTAACCACGATGATGTCGAAACCATAGACCAGGTCAAGGTCGGAGCCGTAATCCTTGCGCCGGGTTACCAGATCTATAACGCAGAGCTCTCCCAGGAGTATGGCTTTGGCCGCTACCCCAATGTGATCACGGCACTGCAATTAGAGCGTTTACTTTCCGCCTCCGGCCCTACAGGAGGCCATGTCAACCGACCCTCCAATGACGCGCCAGCACGCAGGGTAGCATTTCTGCAATGCGTCGGCTCGCGCGATCAGAGCCATGATTACTGCTCCGCGGTTTGCTGCATGTACGCTTCAAAAGAAGCGGTGATGATCAAAGAACACGACCCGCAAGCCGAAGTTCATATCTTCATGATGGACATGAGGTCCTACAGCAAGGGCTACGAAAGCTACTATCAGCGCGCGAAAAATCAGTACGGTATTGAATACACCCGTTGCCGGATATCATCCTTGCAGGAGGACGTAGAAACCGGGGATCTGATCCTCCGCTACGCAGAGGAACAGGGCTCCCCAAGCAATGGAAAGGATAGCCCTAAGCCCATAATCACTGAGGAGAAATTCGACCTGGTCGTTCTTTCCGTGGGGATGGAAATCTCCGATTCGGTCAAAGAACTCGGGCGTACTATGGGGATCGAACTCGATGAATATGGCTTCTGCCACACGACTCTCTTTGATCCGCTTGCTACGACCAGACCGGGTATTTACGCGGCCGGACCTTTCCGCGAGCCAAAAGATATCCCTGAGTCGATTGTAGACGCCACCGGAGCAGCCGCAAAAGCAGCCGGTCTACTTGCCCCGGCGCGCTTCTCCCTGACAAAGGCAGTTGAATATCCACCGGAGCGCGAAATCACCGGGGAAGAGCCGCGCACAGGTGTGTTCGTTTGTCATTGCGGTTCAAACATCGGCGGTTTTCTGGACGTCCCCGATGTAGCAGAATACGCCAGCTCACTTCCGGGCGTGGTCCACACCGAAGATAACCTTTACACCTGCTCTCAAGACAGTATCGCCCACATTACCGAGCAGGTGAAAGAATTGGGGCTCAACCGCGTGGTTGTCGCCTCCTGCACACCTATCACCCACGGACCTCTTTTCCAGGACAGCATCCGCTCTGCCGGCTTGAACCCGGCCATGTTCGAAATGGCGAATATCCGCAACCAGTGCTCCTGGGTGCATTCGCACGATCCCCAAGCTGCCACACATAAAGCTAAAGACCTGGTACGGATGGCAGCCGCGAAGGCAAAAACGCTGCAGCCGATCCACACGACTGAGGTCCCGATTGAGAATGACGGTCTTGTCGTCGGCGGTGGGGTGGCTGGGATGAACGCTGCGCTCGCGCTTGCCGATGGCGGTTTCAACGTGCATTTGGTCGAGCGGAAAGACAAGTTAGGCGGAAACCTGCGAGAGATCTATTTCGGCCTGAACGACGAAGACCCGCAACA
>DAOUTT010000120.1 GCA_030668545.1 Anaerolineales bacterium
ACTCCAGCCCATCATCTAGTTCTGAAGGCGGCAGAGGGGGGAAGTCTTGGGCGTCGATACACTTGATGTCATTGTTGAAAGAGCCGCAATGCACATTCAATGTTTGATTGCGGATTGTAAGCTCCATGGATACAGTGTCGCTAGGCAGCGTGTTCACCAAGTCGACAAAAGTGCGCGCGGGTACTGTCGTCGAGCCATCCTCCTCGATTTTCGCGCCAATCCAATAGCTGATTCCCAGTTCGAGGTTGGTTGCAGAGAGGCGTAGTCGACCGTTGTCAGTCGCAACTAAAATATTACTAAGCACTGGAAGAGTGCTCCGGGGCGCCACCGCACGTGATACTATACTTAATCCACGGGCTAGATTCTCTTGAAGACAGGACACCTTCATAGGGAGTAATCCTTATTATGTGAACGTGAGATTAATGAGCTTATGAAGTATACAACGATCGCCTATGAGCGACAATGGTCTTATGGACAAGTATAGTTTGCTGACATAAACTTACGAAACGATGGATACTCAGACTCAAGACGAATTGACCCGCCTTCGCCAAATGGTTGTGCGGCTATCTAGATTGGTCGAGATCAGCGTCACTCTTAACTCAACGCTGGATCTCGATCGCTTGCTTCAATTCATCATCCGCTCTGCCGCGGACCTGGTTGAGAGCGAAGCTGCCTCAATTTTGCTAGTCGGCGATAAAACCCGTGATCTATATATCGCCGCAGCTACGGATGCCGACCCAGAGACTCTTCAGAAAATTCCAGTACCTAAGGAAGGATCAATCGCGGGAAAGGTCTTTCGAGAGGACCGACCTCTCATTCTTAACGAGTTGGGCGCCACGGGGCAGCGCTATCCTGAAGCTGGAGATGGGGGGCGTTTCTCGGTGCGCTCTTTGATCGGTGTACCTCTACGGATACGCGACGATGTGACGGGTGTACTGGAAGCGGTAAACAAGCGCCAGGGGATTTTTGATGAGGCAGATTTACTAACACTGACGAATATTGCCTCGTTGGCTGCAGTAGCGATCAGCAATGCGCGCCAGATCGAGGCGCTCAACCGGGCTTATGATGCGTTGGGGAATCTGGATCAATTAAAAACCGATTTCATTGCCATTGCCTCTCATGAGCTGCGCACGCCTCTAGGCTTGATCCTGGGTAATGCATCCCTACTCAAAGAATTATCAGGTGAAGATGTCTCTGAACACGCAGATGCGGTCCTTAATTCCGCCATGAGAATGCGAGTATTGATCGAAGATATGACCAACTTGAATATGCTGCAAGCTGGATCGGCAAACCTGGTGTTATCGAAACGGCCGCTTCAGCCGATCGTTCAGCTGGTGTATGAAGAGGCTCTTGAGTTGGTAGAGGCCAGAGAACAGACTATTAAACTCAATCTTCCCACAGACACGCTCGAGGCGATGGTTGACGAACAGAAGATAACGATGGCCCTAACTAATTTACTTAATAACGCAATCCGCTTCACACCGAAAGAAAGGGAACTAAGGTTAACCTTGGAGCAGCATGGCCATGAAGCCTGGCTACGCGTGCACGACGACGGGATCGGACTGGTCCCTGATGAATTGGAAACTGTCTTTGACTCCTTCTACCAGGTGGAAGATCACCTGACTCGACAGCACGATGGTCTAGGGTTGGGACTACCCATTGTTAAGGCGATTGCCGAATCCCATGGCGGTCGCGTCTGGGTGGAGAGTGAGGGCCCAGACCAAGGTGCAACGTTCACTATTGCGCTGCCGCTGGTGCAGTAATTCGCCCCATCAGTATTGCGATGGTAGATCCCGCTGTCTGAATCCCCAAAGCATTAAGCTTCCATCAACCAGTAAATTGAGGGGTTGATGCGCTCTTCACTCCGCTATGCTGAGGGCAGTATCTCCGCGCCGAACTCGCTGATCGACTTTCACAGCGACCTCGTCGCCGGCCTGCGCCTCTTCGACGACCTCATGCTCAATTTGCATTGAGCGGATCTCCTGCAGGAAATCGGTGTGAGCACCGACGAATTGGATATTTTCTCCAACATGCAGGGGTCTATTTAGCTTGATGACGGCAACCGAAATTTTGTGGTAGTAGTGAATAATCTCGCCGATACGCTCGTCATTGGACATCATGTGTCTCCTCCAAGCGCTGATTTGGGCGTCTTATTGGATTGTACAACGAGTGATGCCTATTCCCCAAGTGACTTTATAGAGACCAGAGGAGAAAACACTTCTGTGGCGAAGGTTATTCACTTGGCGATTTGGTCGGCTCGGGGATCCCGCGCAAGACGACCACCGAGAGAAGAAAGAGACCTGCGTAGATGGCGAAAATCACGAGATATCCTAGACCGGGGTCTATCCGGTTGAAGAAATCTGCCATAGGCCCGCCGATTCCTGCACCGACGATCCCCGCACCCGCGCCGGCGAGATTAGAGATGCCCAGGTAGCGGCCAGCCTCTTTGGGAGGAACCAGGTCTGTGCCGAGGGCCCAGTTGGAGGCCATGAATGTGCCCGCTCCCACGCCGAGGAGACAGCCGCTTACGATCACCATTGGCATTGTCCGTGAGAAAAGCAAAAGCAGCGTCCCGACTGTTGAAATTAAACCAGCAAAAGCGATCAGCCGTTTCCGCCCGATCCGGTCTGAAAGATATCCGCCGCCCAGGACTGAGGGAATCAAGAACAGAGCCACAATGGCGAGGAGGATAGTGGTCATCGTAGCCGGGTTCTCGACGTGAAGGACATCGCCGATGAAGAATTGGAAGAAACCAAGAATCGACCCCACTGCGGCAAGAAAGAGCAGGCGATTAATGATCCACCAGATGAAGGGGGTATTTGATCGAGCGTCCTCACCAATACCCACCCGTGCACCAAAATAAACTCCCACGAGTATCGATCCGGCCATGGCAATCAGGCCGGACAATCCCATAATGGCAATCTGCAAATCGGAAGAAACATCGCGGCTGTTGAGGAATAGACCCCCGGTGCGGATCAGCCAAACCGCACCTTGCGTAACAGCGAGAAAGAGCGCCGTGAGTGCGAAGATGCGTAACGAGCGGGAAGCATTGCCTCGCTTGGGCTTCTCGCGCAAGGGCTCTTCGCGCACAAAGATCATCGTGAGCAGCATCGTCAATGAAAGCGAGCCGCCGATGATACCGACCGTGAGCCAAATCCGTCCGGCATCTATGATTGGACCAATAAAGACCGCCAGGAAGCTCGGCAAGATCTCGAACAACGACTTCACTCCGGAGGATGTGCCACGCTGATTGTCGGGGACAAGGTCGGGAATTAAGCCTTGCTGCGCTCCCTGTGCGGTGTTGGATGAAACTTGTAGGAGAACGAGGCCAAGCAGCAAAACAGCAAATGCGGCGGAGAAACCCAGGAGAGGGCGTATCGTTTGGTCCAGCGGCGATCCGATGAAGAGCACAGATGCGCCGATGATGGATAGGAATGCTAGATCGAGAATGGTGCCCCACAAGATGAAAGGCCGTCTGCGGCCCCAGCGGTGCGTACTGCGGTCGCTATACATCCCCGCTAGAGGTTGCACGAGCATGGCGACCGCAAGTCCGGCGACGCGCAGCAGTGCAAGGTAGGTATTTTTCTGATCGTGGGGGACGAATAAAGTGACGAGATACGGTAATAAAACAGGCGTGATAACGCCGGCGGAGATACTCAAACCCAGCCAGTAGACGTTAATGAAAATATGATCGCGCCAGCCGAGAGTCTTGTGCATAAGAGTGTTGCCCGAATCGAGGGAATTACCGCTGATTTTTATTGAGACTCACGAGTTATAGAGCTGGAAGCTTTCACCAGGCTGCAGGACGTGCGGAATCGCCGAAGTCTCATTCTTCACCCGCTCTGCCCACGCGTGAGGATCTTGCTCGATAAGCTCCCAGGTGTTGTAATGCACCGGAATAACGTGTTTGGGCTCAAGTAGCTTGACTGCCCGCAAGGCATCGTCGGGGCCCATTGTGAAGTTGTCCCCGATGGGCAGGGCCGCCAGGTCGATTCCCTCCTCCCCGATTAAGCGCATGTCACCGAAAAGTCCTGTATCGCAGGCGAGATAGAGCCTCTCACCTCCTGATATAGTGAGCAGGAACCCCGTCGGGTTTCCGCCATAGGATCCGTCCGGGAGCATGGATCCATGCAGGGCCTGGGTCAGCTTGAGGTAACCGAAGGGGTGGTGGAAACCTCCACCGATGTGTTGAGCATGCGTCTCGATGCCCTTGTTAGCAAACCAGGAAGCAATCTCATAAGTGCTAATTACGAGCGCACCGGTGCGTTCGGCAATTGCCACGGCGTCCCCAACATGATCGCCGTGCCCGTGGGAGATGAGGATGAAATCCGCATCAACCGCATCTGCTTTGACCACTGCAGCGGGGTTGTCGTTCAGGAAAGGATCCACGAGCAGCTTAACGCCATCTACATCGAGCCCAAAGGCGGCATGTCCGTACCAGGTAATTTTGAGCGGCATGTTTCTCTCCTTAATCTCTCCAGTGAATCAAGCGCGAGTATAGACCTCAGCGCAGTGACGTGTCAAAGCGAGCGATCGGAACCGTTGATTTGGGGGTCAATCAGATAACAGGCCGGAGGCCCCGAAGCCCGAGTCGGGTGGTCGCTGTTGGCGTGAAGCCCGCCAATTTCCCAGCAAGCTCGTTAGTTGAGTGCTAAAGCGCATCCAATCATCGACGAGCAGGACGAAGCCGACCTGGTCGTTTGCCAGCATGTATCGGCTTAGGAAGAGCCGAAGCAACCAGGTAGGCAGCGGCCATCCGCGCAGATCTATGCCCAGAGCGGTGGCACCGAGGAAAGGCTTCAAAGGGCGCCGATCGCGACGAGGCATGCTTTCGGGAGGATACAACTTGCCGAAGATGATCGGGCGAGTGTTGATGATTCGGCGGTAGGAAATGTTCAAGCGGAATATCGGTGTCTGCAGGCGAAGATGATCGCTATGGGCTTGTGCATATGCCCGGCCAGGTCCAAAACGAGCAAACAACCAATAAGCGAAGGAGACAAGTCCGCCAGCGAAGAGCCAACGCTGTGTATCGCGCTCAAGCCAGTGGGCGAAGCCTCTATCTACGAGAATCCACAAGCCGAGGAAAAGGCATGCGAGGAGGAGAGCTTTCCGTGCATGACGGCCTACAACCTCACGGTATAGAAGCAGGCGGTAGCGGTCACTTCTTTGTTTTTTGCTCATGATGTCGGATTTCAAGTATTTTATTTTATCGCCGGAAGCGTGAACCAGAAAGTGCTGCCCTCACCGGGTGCGCTCTGAACGCCAATTTCTCCGCCCATAAGCTTGACGAGTCGCTGGGTTACGTGCAGACCAAGGCCCCAGCCAATCTCATTCCGTACGGCTGGCTCCTCGGAACGGAAAAACTGAGTAAAGAGCCTTGCTTGATCTTCGTTGTTTAATCCGATGCCAGTATCGCGTATTTCGGTTCGAATGAAACTCTTGGAGAGCGAAGCAGCGATGGTGATGGAGCCGCCCTCGGGCGTGTATTTATTGGCATTGCTAAGCAGGTTGGTCAGGATTTGAGTCAATCGATTTCGATCTGCCTGCACCATGGGAAGGTTATCTTCGATGGAAAATTCAACAGATTGTTTCTTGGCCTCGAATTGGGGGCGGAAACCCGTTGCGATTTCAAAGATGTATTCGCCGATCGGGACGGCAGTAAGGTCGATTTTAAGTCGCCCGGTTTCAATTCGCGAGATATCGGATATATCCGATACCAAATTGGCCATACGATCTACATTGGAGCGGATTGTGTCGAGGAATATCATTTGCTGATCCGTAACCGGACCGACAGTACCTTGTTTGATGAGGTCGGCGTATCCTCGGATCGAGGTCATTGGGATTTTTAGCTCATGCGTCACGATCGAAATAAACTGCGATTTGGCATCGTCCGCTGCACGGGCAGCATCAAAAAGGCGTGTGTTTTCGATGGCGAGGGCGGCGCGTTCAGCAATGTGGAAGAGGAAGCTCTCCTCATCCAGGGAGTAGTCCTTTTTCCTCCGTCTAACGCCGATGAGTGCGATTGTGCGCTCCTCGCGCCGGGCGGGCACGATCAAGGCTTTGAAATTATCATCCTGTTGAAATGTAACCGCATGACCCTGATGCAAGGCTGGAGCGAGGCGCGGATCGCGAGCGTCCATTAAATCATCTACACACTCGCCGGCGAGGATAGACAGCGAACCGGCTGTATCCAGAAGCCCGATGCAGCCATTCTCTGATCCTGTGCTGCGCAAAGCCCATTCCAGTGTGAGTTCTAAAACGCGCTTGAAATCAAGCCCGGTGTTGAGTTCTTTATCGATATAGCGAAGCGTTTCCAGCTCGAATACCCGTTTGGCTAATTCGGCATCCACCTGTGTATAAAGGCGAGCATTTTCAATTGCGACTGCTGCTTGAACGGCGAAAGCCTCCAGTAGTTCCTGATCATCTCTATTGAAGGCGCCTGACTTGATCTTGTTGTCAATATAGATGACGCCGATAACTTCGCCGCGCGTTCGCATGGGCAGGCAAAGAATGGAGCGGAGAGCAAACAGAGTTATTGAATCTTGTGTTGAGAAGCGATCATCGATCTGCGCGTTCGTTGTTAAAAACGCCTCGCCGGTACGGATGTCGTCCTGGATAATCGATGGGCTGACTTCCATTTCGTTATTATTGATGTTCTCCTGTTGGAAATTGCGTGCTGCCCGTAACGCTAGTTCACCGGTTTCCTGGTTGACGAGCACCAGAAAGCCACGCTCCGCGCCCGTTAGTTGAATAACCGAATCCATCGTCTCGCTCAATACTTCGC
>DAOUTT010000094.1 GCA_030668545.1 Anaerolineales bacterium
CAAGGCGCGGATGACGAATTGGCTAAGTCGTACTACGCGGATAGCCTAGCAATGTGGCGAGAGGTGGGAGATAAGCGGGGGATTGCTACCGCTCTTGGACCACAGGCGAAACGCGCTGCGTCAGCGAATGATTTCGAACAAGCCAACCTTCTTTTTGAAGAGAGTTTATCCTTGTTCAGACAAGTCCAAGATAAGCGTGAAATTGCAGGTGCTCTTTGGAATCTTGGACAGATTGCAGTCGTGATGGGGCGTTATGAACAAGCAGTACAAATGTATAACGAGAGCCAAGCGATCTATGAGGAGCTGAAGGATCTCCATGGTGTAGCGACTCAACTGAGATCCTTGGCAGAGGTTGAAGCAAATCGAGGCAACACGATCAAGGCTCGTGCCTTATACGAAGAAGCATTAACGAGTTTTCGTTCTTTAGAAGACATAAGATGCACTTCTACCTCCCTCGTTGGTCTAGCGGGAGTTTTCAGGGACCAGGAAGATCTCACAGGCGCGATAGCGTTGATTCTTGAATGTCTAAATTTATCTCGGGAAAGTGGTTATAAACCCACGGAAGCCAAAGCGCTGAGATTGCTGGGAAAATGTGACCTCACTCAAGGTAGCCTCGAATCTGCACTGGCCCACTTTATCGATAGCCTGCAGATTGCTCGGGAGATGGGTCATCACCAGGATATTGCCGAAAGCATGGATGGGTTGGCGAGTGTGGCAGCAGCCCAGGCTGATTACGATCGTTCCGTAAAGCTGTTTTCGGTAGCAGAGGCATTACGAGTCTCCGTTGGAATCTATTTGCCCGAAGTAGTTGCAGCAGAAAATCGGAAATGGAAAGAGTTGGCTCTTTCCAGTCTGGGCGAATCCGCTTATGAAATGGCGGCAGAAGAAGGGGCATTGCTATCGATCGAGCAAGCGATCGAACTCATGATCACAGATGATTAATTTGATTCAGGGTGGTGAGGAATCCTTGGCTGGAGCGCCAAACCTACAGAAACCCTTATCCGGTGCCGTTCCAAGGTAAGCTAGATAGAATCCATCCGTTCTGACATAGGGTTTCGAACTTGGGGCTCAACTCCTAAGGAAGATGAGATTACCGATTTCATCTGTCAGGGTTGACTGCAGAAAGGTGTTTTTCAATTGAGCGCTGAAACTTTAGTCACACCCCAACAAGATGAGCTGCCCATTGGCACGGTCACCTTTCTTTTCACCGACATCGAAGGCTCGACCCTGCTGCTGGCACAGCTGGGCGATGACTACGCTAACCTGCTGGCGGATCAGCGCACCATCTTGCGCGAGGTCTTCATACGCCACGAAGGCCAGGAGGTCGACACGCAGGGGGACTCCTTCTTCGTCTCCTTCGCCCGGGCCAGTCAAGCTGTGTCGGCTGCGACCGAGATCCAGCGAACGCTCCAGGCGCACGAGTGGCCGGATGGCGTCGATGTTCGGGTGCGCATGGGTCTGCACACAGGCGAACCACTGCGAGCAGAAGAGGGCTACGTGGGTATGGATGTGCACCGGGCGGCGCGTATCGCTCACGCTGGCCACGGCGGGCAGGTGCTTCTCTCACCCACCACCACCTCTCTGGTTGAACATGATCTGCCGGATGATATTCGCTTGAAAGACCTGGGCGAGCATCGCTTGAAGGATCTTCAGCACCCACTGCGTATCAGCCAGTTAATTATCACAGAGCTTGCCACTGATTTCCCTCCCCTGCAAACGCTCGACGCCTTACCGAACAATCTACCATCTCAATTGACCACCTTCGTTGGACGGGATGATGAGATCGCGCGTGTCAAGGAACTGCTGCGTGAGACCAGACTGGTTACGCTGGTTGGTCCTGGGGGGACAGGGAAGACCCGACTCTCATTGCAGGTCGCCGCTGATTTAGTGGAGACCTTCCCACAGGGTGTGTGGTTCGTCGATTTGACAGCCGTTGAGTCGCCTGACGAGATGATGCCTGCAATCGCCGAGGCGATGCGATTCAAGATCGATGTCAACTCCAATTTAGCCCCAAAGCAGCAAGTGGTCGATTTCCTCTCCCGGAGATCTTGCCTTCTAGTGCTGGACAACTTCGAACATTTGATTGAAGGCGCTGGACTACTCACCGAACTGATACAGCACGCCCCTGATGTTCACTTGTTGGTAACCTCCCGGGAGCGGTTGAACTTGCGCGAAGAATGGATCTTCGACGTAGGCGGGATGAGCTACCCGCAAAATGGACGAGACAGCGATAAAGTTTACAGCGGGCTACATTTATTCAAAGAGCGTGCTCAACAAGTCGATAACGAGTTTGTGCTCTCCAACACGGTGGAGCCGCATGCGGTGCGTATCTGTCAACTTATGGATGGTTCACCTCTGGGCATCGAACTATCAGCAGCCTGGGTAGCCACGCTACCCTGCAGTGAAATCGTACGCGAGATCGAGAAGAACCTGGATTTCGTGGTCAGTACGATGCGCGATCTTCCCCAAAGACATCGAAGCTTACGGGCAGTTTTTGAGCACTCATGGCAGTTGCTCAGCGAAGGGCAGAGAGCAAGCTTTCAACGGCTTTCCATATTCCGCGGAGGGTTTTCTCGGCAGGCAGCTGAACAGGTTGCAGGCGTGAACTTAACGATGCTGGCGGAGTTCATGAGTAAATCACTCATACGGCAGAGCGTTGAAGGTCGCTACGATATACATGGACTTCTGCGGCAGTACGCCCAGGAACAATTAAGCCTTGATAGCGAAGAACAACAAGCCGTCAAAGAAAACCATAGTCATTACTTCGCCCGCTTTCTGCAAGAACGCAGAGATGCACTCGACCGAGAGCAGACACCTCAACTCCGGGATGAGATACGACCGGATATCAGCAATCTCAAAGAAGCAGTCAACCATGCTTTTAGGATTTGGGAGGAAGCCGAGGCGCTTGGATTCCTGCGAGATTTCTGCGCTTTCTACCGATCCACAAATTACTACGAAGGTCTAGATGTTCTTCGAAAGATCTCGCGCGGCTTGAGGGATGATGGCATTGAGATGGAACTCGGCTCTCCCCGGGGGACAATGCTGCTCGCAATCACTGCCTACGAGTGCGCGTTTGAGAGTTCTCTGGGTTCTTCTGAACATGAGCAGGTTGCGAAGGATATTCTCCCAATTCTGCGCGAAACAGAGTTAACCCATGAGTTGGCGAATTGCCTGCTTGCTCTAGGTGTTTATCGCGTTTTATACAGTGATTATTCCACAGCGATCGCTAATCTCTCTGAATCAACTTCGCTATTTGAATCGTTCAACGATCTCTATGGGTTGCTTACAAGTATGTCCTGGCTGGGTTGGGCGTACAAAGAGATGGGTGATCTTGATCGCGGGGGGGAAATCTTCCAGGACGCGTATGAGCTCAGCAAACGCGAAGGCTCTCGCTTGGGTCAGGCGTACACACTGAGCAAACTTGGCACATGGTCCGACGCACGCCATGAGTTTGAAGAGGCGTTGGGATATCACCAGAAAGCTCAGGTCATATTCATCGAGTTCAATGATGTCGCTGGGCAGGGCTATGCTCTAAGCCGCATGAGCTTGAGCGCATGGGGAACGGGAGATTTCAAAGAAGCATTAAGTTTTGGCAATACTGGATTAGAGCAATTCGAATCGATCGGACACCGCTGGGGTATCAATACTTCCTACTGCCGCATCGGATTTGCTGAAGTGGACCTGGGGGAATATACAAGCGCCGAATCACACTTCAGACGCGCGCTGGATCTGGCAATCGAGAATCAATTCCCAGCAATCGCCAGCTACGCTTTAATCGGCATCGCTGCGGTACGCAACCATCAGAAACACTATGCGCGTGCCGCCGAGCTGCTCGGGTTTGCGAATTCCCAGAAGACGACGCCCGCACTCTATAAGTATCTGGCAGATCTTGAGATCTCGAAGCTTGAAGCGCATCTGTCCCCTGAACAGCTCCAGGGAGGTTTAGCCAAGGGCTCGGAAACTGAATTCGATCAGCTTATTCGTTCCATCCAATCCGAACAGCTTTGAAGCCCAGGGTAGCTTTATCCGTCTTCTCTCTTGCCCAAGCGGATTACTTCTCCGACTGTCCTTAAGGAGAAGAGTAGGCAGATTCAGACTCTTTCGTGGAGGCGGGAATGAGGGGCTTCTGTTCTATTGCAAGCCTGAATTGTTATTGCGAACCTAATCATGTACTATGGGTTCTGGGGGAAGCAGGAACGTCATCGTGATGTCTAAGTGGCCCCCCTTTGTTTCGTTATTAATTGTTTAAAGTAGGTTTGATACCTTTCGTCTTGTTGTGTAGTAGAGAATAAAGACGCTTGTCACCGTTCGGGTAGACTGGCGGTCATCGCATCCCTCCAACCTCCCCACTAAGCCGCGCTATCCGACGTTTGGAATTGGATGGTAGCCGGTGCGCAGCTCATTTTCGCGAATTATCTCAAACACGCACCAACTCCGAGCTCGTTTTCGCTTCACTTCCCGGCTATCTTCACCGGGGAGTCGGGCTATTGGATTCGTCGGTGAACACTCGTTCTGTAAAGCTATTCGTATGCACATGAGCATCCGTAACCCGAAATAAATAACGTGTACCATAATTTTCAATAATTTGTTCACTCCGAGATCGAGATTGCACAGAGGAGGGCTACAGAATGACGACAATGCAGGCGAGGGAACGACCATCCACCTTTGCGGTTTTCCGCAACCGAAATTTCACATTCCTATGGCTTGGCCAATTGGTCTCTACGATAGGAAGCGCCCTGACTTCCCTCGCTGCTTCCATCGTTGTGTACCGCCTGACGGGTTCGGCACTCAGCGTAGGCTTGATGCTCATCGCCACCTCCGCGCCAACTCTCGTACTAGGTCTCATCGCCGGTGTATTTGTCGACCGCTATGATCGGAAGCGGATCATGATCATCGCCGATATTGCCCGGGCTGTAGTAGTCGTCCTCATCCCCTTCCTACTTCCTTATGGAATCGCGTGGCTGTATATCCTCGTTATGATGACAAGCGTGATCGGACAGTTTTTCGATCCAGCTCATTCGAGCGTGGTGCCCGAGATCGCTTCCGATGAAGAATTGGCGGCTGCAAATTCATTCATGGCCATCAGCGCATTCGGCTCGACAGCGGTAGGGTTTGCAGCCGCAGGCTTAATCGCTTCAAAATTCCCCATCGAATGGGCTTTTTACTTGGATGGTCTCACCTTTTTCATCTCTGGGCTTTGCATTCTCGCAGTGAAGATAGCACCGTTGGAGGTCGAAGGAGAGACGACCATCCGCGTAATCGGCAAGAATCTACGTGCCGGCATGAATTTCCTGGTAAACAATACATTGTTGCGTTCGTTACTGATGGTTTCTATTCCAATATTGCTCGGGTTCGGGCTGTGGAATTCGCTGCTGCTTCCCTTCGCTGAGAGAGCGCTTCATGCCTCTGAGTTTGAGTTCGGCCTGCAAGAGGCTTTAACCTCCATTGGTTTCGTTATAGCAAGCCTACTTATGGCTAAGATCGGGGATCGGCTTAGAGAAGGGCAATGGATTGCCATTAGCTACTTGGGGATGGCACTGGCGGCCATAGTCTATTCCAGGACCACCTCAATCCCACTTGCGCTCGGCTTAGTTATGATCATAGGTTTTATGAATGCACCGGCGATGATCTCCGGGCGACTCTTAATTCAACGCAATACGGAACGCGGAAACCGTGGCCGGGTGATGAGCGTTTTTGCGGTTGTTAAAAATACAGCTTTTCTCCTCGGCATGGCTGCCGCAGGGTTTGCAGATTTAGTAGATATACGTGTGATGATGCTCGTCAGCGCATTGATTATCCTATTCTCGGGAGTACTCACCTTGTCCTTACCTGGTTTGCGCCAATCCGCCGAGGAATGGAGGCGCGCAACGGGCATCCTGCGGGCTGCACCTGTTATTCCTTCCTTGTCCGTAGGGCGAGCGGCAACGATCGTTGATTTCGAGGCGTTGTTAATTCACTTACCTGTGTTCTCACAATTAGACAAGGCAGAACGGACCCAATTCATAGTGGGCACGCAAATTCGATCTGCACCGGCAGGTTCCTCGCTCATTAGGCGAGGAGAACCCGGAGAGGAGGCGTTCTTCATTCTCTCTGGTAAAACCGTCGCCGGAATCTCAACATCGGCGGGCGATTACCGATCCTTATCCGTCATGGCTGCAGGAGATTTCTTTGGTGAGATTGCAGCGTTGATGGGAGTCGAACGTACGGCGGACGTTGTAGCCGAAGAAGAGACAACGCTCTTACAGGTCCCAGCTAAAAATCTCCAACGCTGATTGGATCACCCTCAACTGCGCTATCTGCTTCTATCCAAACTGACGGAACGCCTAAGTCGCACACACGTGATCGACCTGCCGCGGCTTGCCGGCTTCGACCAGGATAACTTACGAGAGCTGCGCATGACCCCGATCGACCCGGAGGACATCCCTGAATAGAACGATTGAATCTAACGATCGTCTTGAGATTAAACGTTGAAATTCTCGTCCAAGATTGTCGAAGGCGGACTGTAGGAATCAATGAAAAACCAATACACGGATGACCGCCTCCCCGAAGGCACCGTCACCTTCCTGTTCACCGACATCGAGGGCTCGACCGAGCTGCTGAAAGCGTTGGGCGACACATACGCCGAGCTTCTTTCCCAGCAGCGCGAATTACTGCGGGATATCTTCAATCGCTGGGGCGGGCAGGAAGTCGACACGCAGGGCGACTCGTTCTTTATTTCCTTTCCGCGGGCGACCCAAGCGGTATCCGCAGCGGTTGAGATTCAAAAGACGATCCATGAACGCACGTGGCCTGACGATGTTGAGGTCCGCCTGCGCATGGGCTTGCACACCGGTGAACCCTTGACGTGGACAGAAGGCTATGTGGGTATGGACGTGCACCGCGCCGCCCGCATCGCCCACGTGGGCCACGGTGGGCAGGTGCTGCTCTCGGAGACGACGACTCCGCTAGTGCGCGACGAGCTGCCCGATGGGGTGAGTCTGCTCAATCTGGGGCGTCACCGATTAAAAGATATGCGCCGACCGGAGCGCATCCACCAGCTGGTGATCGAGGGGCTGCCCTCGGCGTTTCCACCCTTGAAATCAGAAAGCACCGGACTTCCCCCGCACAACTTACCTCTCCAGACCACCGCGTTTGTCGGTCGAGCGCTCGAACTTGAAGTTCTTGAGGGGATGATCTCCGACACGGAGGTGCGCTTGATCACGATTGTCGGCCCCGGGGGGATGGGGAAAACCAGGATCGCCCTCGCCCTAGCCGAAAAGCAGGTGACGATTCGGGAACGAACCAACGGTAGGGTGAGAGCCCGTTTTCCCAACGGTGTCTTCTTTGTGAGCTTGGCCCCACTGGCATCCCCGAGCAGCATCCCGCCTGCTATCGCCGAGGCCTTGAACATTCAGATTGTGAGTACAGAGGGACGCAGTGCTGGATCTGGCGGTGAGATACGATCCCCCAATAAGCAAGTGCTTGACTTCCTGCGGTCCAAGCGGCTCATGTTGGTCATGGATAATTTTGAGCATCTGCTTAAGGGCGCTGATTTTTTGAACGAAATCATGGCTTTGGCACCTGAGGTGAAGATCCTGGTCACCTCGCGGGAAGGATTGAATGCGAAAGCCGAGCATCTGTTCCCGCTGACGGGAATGAAATTCCCGGATGCCGAA
>DAOUTT010000131.1 GCA_030668545.1 Anaerolineales bacterium
CTGCCGGCAAACACGGGTTGGGTTTGGGAATCTTTTGGTCGCGCTCTTGACGTGACCCACCCTGGCGTACAAGAGGATATTTCCAACGTGATCGATACTGTTGTAAACCAGTGGGGTTATTCATACCTCAAGCTTGATTTCTTATATGCTGCAGCGCTCGCTGGCAAACGACACAACCCGCGACTCACAGGTGCGCAAGCGCTTCGACAGATGTTGATGAAGATCAGGGAGGCGGCAGGTGACGAGAGTACTCTCGTCGGCTGTGGCTGTCCGCTAGGCTCTGGTATCGGCATCTTCGATTCGATGCGCATTGGTCCAGACGTAGCGCCTTCCTGGAAGCCAAGATATGGTTTCGTCGACGCGCTCATCCAGAATGAGATGGACCTTCCTTCGGCTCGAAATGCGCTTCATAACACGATCACACGCTCGCCGCTTCATCGCCGCTGGTGGATTAATGATCCCGATTGTTTGATCCTAAGGAAGGACGAGACACAGTTATCTGAAGCGGAGGTCCAGACCTTGACGACAGTAGTAGCCCTCTCGGGTGGAGCAGCGATTGTCTCCGACGATTTGCTCGCACTGGATGAGGAGAGAAGAAGCTGGCTTGCTCGCTTGTGCCCACCGTTACCCGGGAGAATGCGCGTCGCTGATCTTCTCGAGGAAGAGAGACCAAAGCTATTGCACATGGAGCTTGCAGGCCCCATTGGAAAATGGTGGCTCATCGCGATCTTAAATTGGGGGTCGGAAGAGCAGCAATTTGGGGTCCCGCTCGAAGTGTTCGGACTTAATCCTTCACTCGATTATCATTGTGTAGATTATTGGAATGCGCAGTACAAGTCTGTTAAAGATTGCGTTCTCTACTCAGGCCCCATCGCTGCTCACGGCGTAAGACTGTTCGCGTTGCGTGAAGTGCGAGACGAGTCACTATGGGTCGGGGATACTTTACACATATCGCAAGGATTGTGTGTGAAGTCCTGGGAGCATCGTGACCAAACACTCACAGTGATGATAGACTGTGAGCGGGGAGCGCAAGGTCAAGTTTGGCTTGCTCTACCTGCTCCCCCGAAATCTTTGCGAGTCAAAGGACGTGAATTGGAATATGAGGTAGTCAGTGCAAAGGTCTATTCAATTTATCTTGAGGTCGAAGGACCGGCAATCCTGGAAATTCAACAGTCGTGAGGTCGGGAATGACGATTGATCAAACAATCCTGCTCATGACGATTATTTTCGGGTTGGGTGTATTGGTAGCCGTTCGTGTTGGCTGGGTACAAATCCAGGCTGCACGGAAATTGCCCTATTATCTTCTGCGCAAAGAGCGGATGCTCATCGGGTGGCGTTGGTTTGCGCTTGCTGCGGTGTTTGTCGTTGCGGGCATCGTATCGGCGTCTCTTGGGCGCCGGGCGGTCTATGCAATATATCCCCCAACTCCCTCCGTCACCCCAACAGCAACGAAAACATCCACGCCTACAATTACGCCGACTCTAAAAAACACAAACACACCGACGATTACTCTCACATCCACTGTCACCCCGACAGCGACGCAGACACCCACACCATCACTCCCGGATGAGATCCGTATTCTGCTCTTGCGTGAGACACAGACTCCTGACCCCGAGGCGGTCTTCAGTCCCGTGCTGGTGACTAGACGGATCGATCGTCAAAATCTTCCGCTCGGAGCGTCCGAAATTTTTACGAACCCAGTCAGAAGACTATTTGGAACATTCAGCTATAACTACCTCACGGACGGTTTGCGATGGACTGCGATCTGGTATGCAGGATCAGAATTGATTTGTTTGGAGACACATGCGTGGGATGGGGGAACCGGGGGTTACGGATACACAGAGTGTGAACCGGGAGCCTGGTTTCCTGGAGAGTATGAGGTTCAGATCTTCTTAGGTGAAACATGGAGGGTCTCAACGCGGTTCAACATTGAAGGTACTCCTCCAACTCCGACCATGACCCCAAGCCCGACTACGCAGCCGTGATCCTGGGTAAATTATGCACCCTTTAGTTTGCTTGTGAAGTGGGGATATATCGACGATCGAGTCTACGCTGACTCTAGATGGAGTACCGGCGACTTGGTTTGGAAATTAAACCTCCCGCAGGTTTAGAACCGGTGGGAGGTTTGCGCACAAACCTCAAGGCGCAGGCTGCGCCTGCGACCGGAAGCAAAGTAGAGACGCAGCAGCTCTTACAGCGAGCGAATGAGATTCGTCAGCGCAGTGTAGCCTCTTTCGAGGGGAGGTATTTCAATATATTCATCAGGGGTATGCGCGCCGTCACCTCTCGTTAAGCCTATGCAAATGGCGGGATATCCCTTGCTTAAAGGGGCATTGGCGTCTGTTGATCCTACTTCCAGACGACACTCACGGACCCCGGCTGATTTTAGAGCACTGCATGCTGCTTTTATAAGTGGGTGGTCGTCGGGAAGCGAGCCTCCCGGGCGTTCCCCGATCATGGAAATCTTGATCTTGATCTCATCCCGATGGTAATCATGGCATAGGTCTTTTATCGCTCGATCCAGAGTGTCAAGCTGGGCATCACCCTCGGAGCGCAGATCAAGCTCAAGACTTGCCTGATTGGCAATGGTGTTGATGGAAGTTCCTCCTGCGATTACTCCCACATTGAGAGTCGTCCGCTGGTCAACAGGTAGGTCGATATCGATGATTTCAGAACCTAGCTTGAAGAGGGTGTGAATGGCAGAAGGTCGACCCGCGTGTGCCCAAGAATGCCCTCCCGCTGTTTCAACAGTGATCCGATAGCGTTTTACCCGAAGTCCTTTGTGATAGATGTTGCCCAGCGCCATTCCCTCCAGGACGATATAGGCTTGTGGTTGATCTTGAAATCGGTTTACAACCTCTCGCATTCCGCGAATATTACCCAGTCCCTCCTCACACACATTGGCAACTAGCCAGATGTCATGTTCAAGCTTCTCTGATGAGAGATCAAGTGCCAACTCAACAAGTGTCGCTAAAGCGATGGAATTATCCCCAATTCCTGGGCCAAAGATACGGTTTCCATCGCGGCGCGAGTCTAAAGGTGTATTCTCAGGGAAGACCGTATCCAGATGAGCAGAAACAATTATTGTACGGTTGCCTGAACCGGGGATCAAACCGTAGAGATTTCCAACAGTGTCCATCTCGATATTCTTGAGGTTGGTGTTCTCGAAAGCTTTCTTGAGAAAAAGAGCACGTTTCGATTCATTGAAAGTAGGTGCAGGGATAGACTGAATCTCGATTGCACGGGTGATGAGTCGTTCTAAATCCATCTCTTATATTTCCCTTAGCCCTGATCGTAGCGCAGACAATCTCGCTTGTTTCAACCCGGGTGCAGCACCCAGAGCGTAGAGTGCACCGCTGCCTTCAACAACTAGCGACGATGAAACGCTGCCCCGGAGCGATGCTTCCACAGGGTCCTGCGTTTCATTTAGACCGACGAGAAATCCACCACAGAAGGCGTCCCCGGCGCCTGTCACGTCTTGGATCTTACTTGGATACGCAGGGATGAGACGACGACGTTTCGAATCGCGATCCCAAAGTGCCTGCCCTTGTTTCCCTCGTTTTATCACGACAAACCTTGGTCCCATTTCGCTAAAAGCCTCCGCGATTTCCCATGTGTCCATTTTCCCCTGGTAAAAAAACGCGCGCGCTTCGAGTTCACTGGGAAGAAAGACATCGATGCCCTTTAGAAGGATTGGCAAATCCCGCTTGAAATCAGGGGTCATGTATCGGATTGAAGGGTCCAGGGTGATCCAGCGGATGGCATCATCTTTGAGGTGTGGAGGGATGGTTACATGGGATAGATAATCCGCTGGCGCAAGATGTAACCCTTGGACGCCGTTTAACGATTGGGGGATGTCGGTCGGTCGAATTGTTAGGGGTGTGAAACTTTCTCGATTCCCTTGTCCCTCAGTTGAAGATCTGTATTCCAGCAATTCCTTCGGAATGGGCTTATTGATCCGGCGGTAATGAAGTGCTGGGTTAACGTCCACACGCTCTTCTGGCGAGAGGTAAGCGTAGAAAGTGATCGTTGACAGTGGTTCGGCGAGGGCACAAACAATACTCGTATCAACTCCCGCTTGTTCGATTCTCTCCAACTTCGCCCTATCGAAGTTGGAACCGATACGCCCGAGAATCCCAACGGAATCGGACCATATCCTGGCGCCAACTGCGGAGTAGATCGCGTTTCCTCCAAGCGCGCCTGAAATTGCCCGATTTGTATGGGTGATACAATAATCTTCCCGAATACCTCCTAGGAAAAGATACTTCGGAGATTCTCGTTTCATCGATTTGATTATACACTCGTGGACAGGAGCGAGGCATGCAGGAATCACTCACGATCCAAATTGAAATGGCTGTGGGTTTCATCACCGAGTTCTGGAAAAAAGCATCCAATCAGGCTTCGCATCTAGTGTTAGAAGGCGAAGCGGTGAGGAAGGTTGTCCTTTTTGGCTCAGGGGATTCTCATCACGCTGCCCTCGGCCTGGAGATGATATTTAGAGCCCTGGCAAAGCGACAAGTGCAGGCTGGATCGTCGATGAATATCTCGCGCTATCTCGTTCCCAACTTCGGGGAGACAAGTCAGGATTCTCTTCTTGTAGGATTCTCCTCCTCAGGTGAAGTTGCCCGTACTATAGAGGCGCTGGAAATGGGCAATGAGATCGGGGCTCAAACTTTGGCGATTACAAGCAATATCAAAAGTACGCTTGCTGAGACAGCGAGCATTGTTCTTCCGGTTGACCTCCCCGATTTTCCGTCAGGTCCCGGCCTGCTCAGTTACTTGGGCTCAATGCTCATGGGATATGCGCTTGCTGCAAGGTTATGCGATGATGACTCAGCGCAGCACTTATCAAATGTACTGGAGAGATTGCCGGTGATCCTAGAGCGGTGGATGCCGGACCAACTCGAATCAGGCAGGCGCTTCGCTCACGAGGTTGAAGATGGAACCTGTGTGATGGTCGGTGGGGGACCGGCTTTGTCCTCGGCATTATTTGGTGCGGCAAAGGTCATCGAGGCTGCAGGAGAGAGGGCTTGGGCGCAGGAGTTGGAGGAATGGGCTCACCTGGAGTATTTCTGTGAACCCGCAGACATGACTACATGGATACTGAAGGCCGATGGCCGATGTCGTTCGCGTGATGAGGAAGTTATTAATGCAATGCAGACCATCGGTCGCAATCTTGCTGTCAGCTCGTGGGATGGTGGAGAGGATTGGCACCCTCTCTTTCGGGAGAGTTTGTCGCCGTTAGCCTTATGGGTTGCCCCAACGGCTTATGCTGCTGAGCGATCGAAACTTCTTGATGAAGTTCCTTTCAGAGGTTTCGGAGGAGGGCGTGACCCAAAAGAGGGAGGCGGCGCCAGCCGTATTCGCAGCAGTCAGAGGCAAGATCTCAAAACCGTTCTTCGTCAGTCTGGCTAATTTGCGTTATTATAAAAATCAATCTTTCTATCCAGAACGAATGTCCCAGTTGCGGTCGAACCTAAAAATGGTAGAATGGAAACCCGGTCAGCGCCAGAAGGGGGCTGTCCAATGTTTGATGGAGCCTGGATCCCCTAATGCCAAAAGCAGATGTCTTGTTGATTGAGAGTGGTCGTGCAAACGCTCCTTCATTCGCTCCTGCTCTTGAACGCAAAGGATACGAAGTTCAAGTACATCACAAAATAGAGAAAGCTGTATCTTCGGCGAAGAAAGCCACCCCCGATCTTCTGGTTCTTGATGCTGCGTCAATGAAAACTTCAGGCACGCGTATGTGCCGGAAGGCGAGAGCGGAACTCGATGGGGTCCCTATAATCCTCGTTTCACCCGAAGACACAAGGCCCGACCCCGGTAGCGGAGCAAACCTCACCTTAGTCCATCCTTTCACGCCACGGAAACTGCTGAATCGCGTTGAGCGAATGCTTCCCGGTGATGTTCAATACACACTCGAGGCCGGGCCTATTAAGTTGAATATCGCTAAAGGGCGCGTACGCTGCATGAAAAAGGAAACGCGCCTCACCCCCAAGCTGACGAAGCTGTTGGAAGTATTTCTACGGAACCCTGGCCGGCTTATGATGAGGAAGACGCTGATCAGGAAAGTCTGGCAAACAGATTACACGGGGGATACGCGCACGCTCGATGTTCACATGAGCTGGCTGCGGAAGGCGATTGAAGCGAATCCGTCACGTCCAAAATATTTTAAAACAATTCGGGGGATGGGCTACCGGCTCGACCTACCTCAGGATAAATAACGACAGCAAGAATGACATTGACAACCGACGCCCGTACGGGCGTTTATTTTATTGCTCTCATATATTTTTGTGAGTGACCCGGCGGATTGCGATGCTCAACCCGGCCACATTAATTAGCCGCAGGGGCTGACCTATCTGTCGGCCCTCAATACTTACACAACCCATTGCCAACACACCTCCCGCAGGTTTCGATCCTGCGGGAGGTTTAACCCGCAAACCGCAATGTGCGAGCTGCACCTGCGACCGGAAGCAAAGTAGAGACGCAGCATGCTGCGTCTCTACCTATGGGGCAAGTGGTCTGGTTGGCTGGTAGCAAATATTACCCTACCGGGTTCCTGCTTTTTGTAATCTCGATCACCACATATTCACGTGGCGGCAGGAGA
>DAOUTT010000130.1 GCA_030668545.1 Anaerolineales bacterium
AATCGGCGCCGGTAATTTCTTCGCCGAGGCGAAGAACGCGCTCCATGATGCTGGGGAGATCGAGGTTGCTGGTGAGTAACTCAGCAACTTGAGTGCGGAGGCGTTGAATTTCCAGCGAGGCTTCGATCGCTTTCCGGTTTCGGACGTGGTCGAGCGAGATCGAGACGTGATCGGCAAGCGCAGAAATCAAGGGGATGTCATCGGTCGTGAGCCATTCCGCAGTTACGGTGATGGCGCCGATTGGTTCGTCGTTTGATAAGAGCGGCGCGAAGATGACGTTGCCGGGTCCGAGGATTTTTATAATTGGGGGAAGCAAGGATGCCGGCGCGGACGGAATTACCTGGGAGAGAACCTTAGGCCTGTCATCGGAAAAGGCTGCTTGCTTCGTTGAAAATATCATTTGGAAAAGATCAACGTTGGCGGGGTCAATTTCGTGATCGGCGATGCCTATGCCCGTAATCTTCTTGAGCGCTTTTGCTGTCGTAGATGCTAATGAATGGGTTTTAAACACCAGACGACCGTTAGGTAACAAGAGAACCACGGTTCCTCGAAGGCCAAGATGCTGGAGTTCGTCCGTCACCGCGCGGATGACATCATCTTCGCTCGAAGCAGCCTGACGGGCTACGGCAGCGGTCGCACGCAGAATGGAAGTTAAGATTGTCTCGTGGGTAGTCTGTTTCTTCGCTTTTGCCAAGGCAATTAATCCATTGGAATGAGGTCGGGTTTAGTGTATCACGGTTGGGGTTATGAATACCATATAGGCACTTCGATCGATGGGGCCGGAGCGCGCTCAATCAAGGAAGCCATTGTCCCGGTACCAGGTATAGGCATCTTCTATAGCCGATCGATGTGTTCGCGGCGCTGGCACAAACAGTTCGCGCTGCGCCTTACGGCTGTCATAGTAGAAATGCAGCCCGGCCAGGCGGAGCATATGTCCGCGCAGAGGGATGCCCATTATCCGCCCGAGTAATTCGGCGGGTCTTGAGAGGTATCGAAGAGCCCAGCCGGGGATGTGCCAGCGCGGGCGGGGCGCGCCGACGACCTCCGCAACCGTGGTAAGCAGCTGTTCATGGGTGATGTTTTCCCCACCGAGGATGTAGCGTTCCCCTGACTCTCCCTTTTCTAAGGCGGCAAGGTGGCCGGCGACCACATCGTCGATGTGAATCACATTGAGTCCGCCCGGGGGGATGGGCGGTCGCCTGCCGCGGGCCATATGCATGACGATGGCGCTGGAAGCGAGATTTTTATCCCCGGCACCGAAGACGGAGGCGGGGTTGAGGATGATGGTATCGAAGCCATCGGTGGTAGAGCGCCGGACCTCTTCTTCGGCGCGGTGCTTTGCGTATCCATAGGGCCATTCATCGGCTGTATAGTTCCAGGCGTGGCTCTCGTCCATGATGGGCAGAGTCTCGTTGGATTCAGCGATGCGTTCTGGAACACCCAGGGCGGCGACGGAGGAGGTGTGAATGAACCGCCTAACTCCGCATTGCCGGGCGGCGGCGAGGATATTATGGGTGCCCTCGACGTGGCTGGCGGCCATCTCTTCGGCGTCGGTCCAGCTTCCGACACGACCGCCGCAGTGGTAAACAACCTCGATGTCACGCACGGCGAGAGCAAGCGAATCAGGCTCGAAGAGATCTCCCTGTACTAATTCGGCGGGGACACCTTCTAGCAACGCCAGCGAACTGGTGGGTCGGTGGAGAGCGCGGACACGATGGCCTTGTTCTGCTAATGCTTGACACAAGTGTGAGCCGATAAAGCCGGTAGCTCCGGTTACCAGGATATTCATCTTATTGAAGTTCCTCCGTAGGCAACGATACCCATCCAGCGGGCATCTTCTTGTTGGGCCATCAAGTTTACCTGAAAGACGGGGCTTCTGGGAATTCACATCTCTTTCCGCGTCCGTTTAGCAGAGGGTAAGTGTTGGGTATTGACAAATTTCCCTGATTAGTATAGAGTACTCTATATGACAGAGTACTCTGGAGGAATGATATGGATAGGAATGAGGCACATGAATCGCTCGAGATCGTTCGGCAGGCCACGGATCTAACCCGTCAGGCTGTGGCCCGCGCAGGCACAGGTTACATGCTCATCATTTGGGGCATTGTCTGGCTCGTGGGCTTCCTTGGCAGCCAATTCCTGGGCGATGCCCAGGGTTATCTATGGCTGGTTCTTGACGTCTTCGGCATCGTTGGAACGGCAGTGGTAATCCTGAAGTCAAGGAGCCAGGTGCGATCGACGCACGGCAAACGGATCGGTATTTTCTGGCTGATACTCTTTGTTTATGGTGCTCTAATTTTCTGGATCGCTGGCCCGATTCATGGTGATAATTACCTGTTATTCATCACGATCCTCGTCTCCTTTGGCTATGTCGTTATGGGACTTTGGTTTTCGCCCCCGCTGCTCTACATAGGTCTGAGTATCACCGCTCTGGCGTTGGTCGGGTGGCAGGTAATCCCCGATTATCTCGGAGCCTGGCTGGCTCTGGTTGGCGGTGGCGGGTTGATCGCTTCGGGTATTTTTATTTTACGAGGCAGGGTGTGATCGATGGCGAATCTTGACAACCTCATCCACCAACCGGTCCGCCTGCGTATCGTTTCCTCTCTGTCCACCCTCTCAGAGGATGAATCTATGGAGTTCACTTTCCTCCGGGATCTCCACGAGCTAACGGACGGCAATCTGGGAGCGCATTTGCGAAAGCTGGAAGATGCGAGTTATGTGAGTTTGGAAAAAACCTTCGTTGAGAGGAAGCCGCGCACCTTCATCGCCCTCACCCGTAAAGGCCGTAAGGCATTCAGTGAGCACGTGAAAGCGCTCGAGAAAATATTGAAGGATAAGCCCTGAATCATGCTGCTGCCTGGCAACCGTTACGATCGAGGAGAAAGTGATATGGCACCCGTACTTGAAGTTACCGACTTAGTGAAATGCTACGGAGATTTGCGGGCAGTAGATGGAGTCACCTTCACTGTTGATGAGGGCGAAATCTTCGGCATGGTTGGTCCAAATGGGGCCGGAAAGACCACGACCATAGAATGTCTTGAAGGGGTTCGACAACCCGATGGCGGACGTGTGTCGGTATACGGGAAAGACCCCTATGAGGAGCGCCGTACTGTAATGGAGCGAATCGGAATCCAACTCCAGGAATCGGATCTTCCCTCCCGTTTGCGGGTGAGGGAGGCTTTGAATCTGTTCGCATCCTTTTACGCTGAGTCGGTTGATCCCGATATCCTGCTCGAGCGGATGGGTCTTCAAGAGAAAGCGAAGTCACCGGTTTCAAAGTTGTCTGGGGGGCAGAAACAACGGCTGTTCATCGCCCTGGCACTCATCAACCGCCCGGAAGTGGTTTTTCTCGATGAGCTGACGACCGGGCTCGATCCACAGGCACGAAGGTCAATGTGGGATCTGGTGCGCGAGATCCGCGATCAGGGCAGTACCGTTTTTCTGACGACCCACTATATGGAAGAAGCCGAGCGCTTGTGTGATCGGGTGGCAATTATGGATCATGGTCAGCTTGTCGCTCTAGATAGCCCGCGGGTGCTGATCCGCGATCTGGGCATCGAAAGAAGGGTGAGTTTTTACCCCTTAAATGGCTCCAAGGATCTGGGCTTTGAAGCACTGGCCGGTGTCGAGCTTGTCGAACGCCGCCAGGATCGTGTGATCGTCTCCGGATCTGGGAAACGATTCATAAGCAGGGTCGTCAACGCGTTGGAAGATAGCGGCATCGACTTCGACGATCTGCGGACAGAGCAGCCCAACCTGGAAGACGTATTCCTCTCCCTGACGGGGAGAGCGGTGAGGGAGTAAGAAGATGCGCGGTTTAAGCGAACTGACGAAAACTTCGATCAAACTTTACATCCGCGAACCCATTGCAGCGTTCTTTACCCTGGCCTTCCCAACGATGCTAATCTTGATCTTTGGGGCCATGTATGGCAACGACCCGTCGCCGATTTTCGGCGGATTAGGGAGTATGGACGTATCCATGCCGGCATATTCGGCGTTGATCCTGGGTACGATTGGCCTTCTCTCCGTGCCTATAACAACCGCAGGATATCGTCAACAGGGTGTTCTCAGGCGGTTTCGAGCCACACCGATGCGCCCGCTCACATATATTGCCTCCGACCTGTTGACCAATCTGGCGATGACGATTCTCGGAATGGCCTTGCTTTTCACTGTTGGATGGCTGCTCTACCGGGTTCAATTTGATGGGAACATCCTGCTTTTGCTATTCGCGGTGATACTCAGCGGCTTAGCCATGAGTTCGATGGGCTACCTCATTGCCAGCATCGCTTCGGGCGCGCGAGTGGCGCAAGTTATCGGGATGGTGATCTTCTACCCGATGATGTTCTTGTCTGGGGCCGGGATGCCCATCGAATTTCTACCTCCCTCGCTTCAACGCGTCTCAGATTTTTTACCTCTCACTTACGTCGCTCGCTTACTCCGGGGATTGTGGTTCGGAGAACCGTTTGTTGATCATTTATTTGAGGTTGCGGTACTAGCCGGCATCCTCGTCGTATTCGGCGGGGCGGCGGCGCGCTACTTCCGCTGGGAGTAATCTCTAAGCTGCTCAGCGGCGATTTCCCGACTTCGAATTCGGTGAAATCTGTACAAGCCATACGGGACCTGATACACTCCCGACCGGGTATCGGATTTCACAAACTTCGGAGGGTTCATGTCTCTACTTTCAAACTGGAAAGAAGTGCTCGAAACCGTAAATCTTTCGCCTGACAAGGAGATGGATGTTGTCAGTAAGTGGTTGATCATCACCCGGGCGGCTGTTTTTTCGATGACGATCACCTCGGGTTTGATCGGGGGATTGCTTGCGGCGGCACTTACCGAACACTTGAATTGGTACCACTTCGCGTTGGCGCTGGTGGGCCTGGTACTCGCACATGCCGCCAACAACATGATCAACGATTACTTCGATCTTGAGGCCGGCGTTGACACGGATGAGTACGCCCGAGCGCAATACGCCCCCCACCCAATACTGAGCGGCATGATCAGTAAACGCGGTTTACTCACCGCAATCCTGACGGTTAACCTGATCGATCTGGCGATCCTTGTCTACTTCGTCAAAAGTATGGGTTGGCAAGTGTTGATTTTTGCCCTGGCGGGCCTCTTCATCAGTGTGTTCTATGTAGCCCCACCGCTAAAACTCAAACACCATGGGCTGGGCGAGCCAGGCGTCTTCTTGGTGTGGGGACCCTTGATGATTGGGGGTACCTACTTCGTTACTGCAGGTGAGATGCCATCACTCGGGGTCTGGCTGGCGTGCGTGCCCTATGCGTTAATCGTCACCACAGTGCTCATTGGAAAACACATTGATAAACGCGAGCTGGATGAGGAAAAAGGGATACGCACAATCCCGGTGATTATCGGCGATAAAGCTTCCCTGTGGCTGAACCAGGCGATGATGGTGGGCTATTACCTTATCGTTGCCATTCTCGTCCTCACTGGCACGCTGTCGGTATGGGTATTGTTGGTCTTTTTCGCCATACGACGCTTGGTGATGGTGTTGAAAATCTACAACGAACCGAAGCCGAGCGAGCCGCCCCCGGACTACCCGGTCTGGCCGCTCTGGTTTGTCTCTGCAGCTTTTCATCACGGCAAGCTTGCGGGCGGGTTGTTCGTGCTCGGGTTGATCATGAACCTGATTCTCCCCTTCACACTTAATCTGTTTTAAGCGCAGGAGTTCTAGAAACCGGAAGAGGGTGTCCCTGATTGGACACCCTCTTTTTATTACCCTGTTTTAATTAGCGAGAAGAACCCACTTGGGTCTGCAGAAAACTTATTGCTGACCGAGCAGCAATTTCACATATTGAGCCCGTTCGAATGCAAAGGGATCATCGGTCTCTCTCTGACTCATCTTGCCGCGGAAGTCGTCAAGTTTCTTGTAGTCGTGCTCATCCATCCACCCCTCCAATTCACGGATCATTGTCGAGATGTAGGGGATCCCTTGTTTATGTAAAGCGGATGCGGTTTGCACAATTTGTGCGCCGGCGAGGAGCGCCTTGGTGGCGTCCAAACCCGAATGGACACCTGTGTTCAAGGCAAGGTCGGTCTTCACGCGTCCGTAGAGTAGCGCGACCCAACGCAGAGGTAATTTCATCTCCTCAGGCGAACTGAGTACCATCTCCGAAACCAGCGTCTCTGTCTTCGGGTCGATGTCTGGCTGCAGGAAGCGGTTGAAGAGCACCACAGCTTTCGCGCCGCGCTTGTCCACTTCGGACACCACATTGGCGATAGATGTATAGAAAGGGCTGAGCTTGACGGCAACGGGGATGTCGACCTCACCGATAACAGCTTCAACAATCTCATACAGCTGCGCCTCAAGAACCGCGCCGTTGACCTTCGGGTCGGCGGCGACGGCGTAAACATTGAGTTCCAGCCCATCGACACCGGTAGCTTCAAGCTGTTTAGCGTACTTAGTCCATCCGCCTGAGGAGACCGCGTTTAGGCTGGCGATAAGCGGTAGTTTAACTTCTTTGCGCGTCTCTTCGATCCACATGAGATGCTCGTCCGCCTTGCCGTGTTCCATCTCCGGGAAATAGGAGAGCGACTCGGGGAAAATATCGGCGCCCACCGAGAGTTCTTCTTCAAGGCGCAGCGCGTCCATGAGAATCTG
>DAOUTT010000156.1 GCA_030668545.1 Anaerolineales bacterium
GCAATGGCAGTGCGCAAATGGACCCCTAATCGGAGATGGATGATGCTCGGCATTGTTCTCGGCAACATCCTTCCTGACGCCGACAATATCGCCGTAGCCATCGCTACGTTAACTGGTAAATCTACGGAAGGGTTACATCGAACCTTCACCCACAGCCTTTTCTTCGTCGCCGCAATTATCCTCCTGGGCTACATCGTCGCCGCGATCACCAAGCGTTCCACATGGAGCAACCTGGGGGTCGGATTAGGTATAGGCGTCTTGATGCACATCCTGCTCGACCTGTTGATCTGGTTCAACGGAGTAGAAATCCTGTGGCCGATTCCCTCTTGGATCAACTTCTGGAGTGGTGTCACCCCTCCGGAGTGGTGGAGCAAATTGATGATGCCGACCGAGTTTCTCTTTTTCGCTCTGCTTTTTCTCTTATTCGCTAAGCTAGCTCGCAAGCAGAACACGGATACGGATTACTTGCGTAAGCTCTCCATATGGACCTATATCCAGCTTGTCCTGTTTGTCGTCTTCACCGTGTTGGTCTACACAATGCAGAAAGGGTTCATGACTCCCTACGGCGCAATCTATCTTCTGTCCCTTGGGCTCGCCTTTGCAGTGACGATTAGAATGAGGGAGACGATCGAGACGACTACAATGTAAGACACACTCGTTCTTTCGCTGGACCCGTCCGCCCGCACAGATTAGTGGATGTGCTCGCGCAGCTTCCTACATGAGTCACCCGATGAGCGCGAGCGGAGTTCGAATCCAACCCGAAGCGCCAAGAATGTAAAAAAGGCGGATCGTCGCCAACCCACCTTGTTCTTATTAAACTCAGCAAATATCCAGAGAGAGACTAATTTAATTCATTGAGTAAGCTGCGCACTTCGGACGGATCCGAGAGAAAGAATCGAGCCTTCGACCGCTCGGGGACACCGATCTTCACTGTCCAACCCGATTCGGGGATCACTTCAAAGAGCGCCTCATCGGTAACGTCATCGCCAACCGCCAGGATGAAATCGTAGGGTGGTTTCGCGGACAGCCATGGTTGTGCGGCCCGCCCCTTGCTTACGGTGCTCGGTTTTACCTCCACCACTTTATGCCCCTGCAAGATGTGCAATGAAGTGTTGGCAATATACCCTTCGATGGTATCGATCAACTCAGCGGCACGCTGAGAACCTAGGCCGGGGTCAGAGCGACGGTAATGCCACACCAACGCCGCACCCTTTTCCTCCAGAAGAGCGCCTGGTGTACGATCGACGAACATCTCAAACACCGGTCTTAACTGCTCCTTCCAGTCATCGGTGAAATCCTCATCAATCTGCTCCCATTGTTTCCTGTCGGCAAGGCGGATCATCGCCCCGTGTTCGGCGACGAGATCCATTCCAACCTCACCCAGCCAGGCATCGAGAGTCTCTGCATCGCGGCCGCTGATGATGACCATCGTGTTTTTGGGATCACGGGCGAGCGGCGTAAGCACTGCGATTAGTTCTTCGTCAGGTTTCGCCCTTTTGGGGGTGGGGGCAAATGGAACAAGCGTCCCATCGTAGTCAAGTAAGAGCAAACGGCGCTCCGCGCCCTCATACATCTGTATCAACTCCTGTTTCAGTTTCCCCTGCAGGCGCTTGGGAAGATGGAGCCTGCGCACCTCCTGCACCTTTGCAAGCTGACTCAGGAAATCGTCTGCCCAACGCTCGGTATCATAGCGGCGAAGCCGAGCGCGCATCGTCGCGTTGCGCGCCTCCTGTTCCTCGATGGGCATTTCCAGAGCCTGATGCAGAGCATCCACGAACATTTCTTCATCATGCGGATTGACGATGATTGCTTCACCCAATTCCGCCGCCGCGCCAGCTGTCTCACTCAGCACGAGAACTCCCGTCCCATCCGGGCGTGAGACTAGATACTCCTTGGCCACCAGATTCATCCCATCCCTCAAGGGCGTAACCAGCGTGACATCCGCCAAGAGGTACAGCGCGATAAGCTGCTCAAAGGGAACGGATCGATAGAGATAGGTGATCGGCGCCCATCCAGGTTGGCTGAGCTGCCCATTGATACGTCCGATTAACTCATCAACCTGGCTTTTAAGATTTTGATACTCTGGCACACGTGTCCGTGAGGGGACCAACAATGACAGCAAGGTCACACGCCCCAGCCACTCCGGATGGCGGGAGAGAAATTTCTCAAAGGCGTTTAGACGCTGGATGATGCCTTTTGAGAAGTCCAACCGATCTACGGTGAGAATAACTTTGTGCTCCCCAACTTGCTGGCGCAATGCTTCAAGTTCGTATTTGACTTCTGGCATTTCGTGAGCGGTGCTATAGCGGTTAATGTCCACGCCCAGCGGGAAGGTGTCTACTTTAATGGCGCGATCACCAACTGTCACTCGCCCGAAATCTTGTTCCAGCCCCTGGATGCGCAGCAAACTGCTCAAGAAATGGCGTGCGTAATCATACGTATGAAAACCAATCAGATCCGCGCCGGTTAAGCCCTTGAGAATCTCTTCTCTCCAGGGAAGCATCCGGAAGATCTCATACGATGGAAACGGTATATGCAGGAAAAATCCAATTGCCGCATCTGGCAGTGATTCTCGCAACATGGCAGGCAGCAGCAGCAAGTGGTAATCGTGGACCCAGATTGTGTCACCGGGGAGAGCGACCTCGAGGACTTTCTCACAAAAACGCTCGTTCACCTCCTGGTATGCCTGCCACTCTACATGATCGTAATGTGCATATTGTGGAAAGTAGTGAAAGAGCGGCCAGATTGACCCGTTCGAGAAACCGTTATAGTAGCGGTCGAACTGCTTCCTGGGCAAGAAGATCGGAACGCTGCCGAATTCGTCGGATAGTCTCTTGGAGATTTTCGTCTGCTGCTCGGGACTATCCTCATGAATTCCTGGCACGCCCAGCCAGAGCATATCCATCTCCTCCCGCACTGCGTTCAGAGTCGTCGCCAGGCCGCCAACACTGGGATTATAGTGGTACCCGCCGTCGTCTCTTTCCAAGCTTACGGGAAGCCGATTGGAAACCACGATCAGCCGTTGCTGCCGGTCTTCGGTTTTCGCATGCATGGGGCACCTGCATTCTGGCTTGAGCTGGCAATATCCGGACAGATTGTATTGGACGCATCGAGCGGGAGAGTGCCTCTCAATCAAGGCATGCATTCATTATGCTGCAACCATTTAGGCCTCACCCGCTGCTCTCAGAGGCCATTTTTCTTCTACACGCCGATAGGATGTCTGCTTTATCGGGAAGCGGGCCCTATGGCTTACTCTTCCGGACCTTCCCACCAGGGTTGATAACGGCGGACCTTCTCCATCAGTTTATTCTTCGTCTTGGTGTCTGTCGCTCCCGCCAATTCCTTCTTCAGCAATTTCATTTTCTTGTGGAGGCGTTGTCGGCGTCTTCGTTTGCGATCTTTTTCAGTCAATGGCATTCGTTCTAGACCTCCGTTAATTCATGGGTGTTGCTTGCTCCAAGCCAACATTATATAGACATATAATAACGCATCTACGATGACAGCGCCGGACCCACTCGCTCAATATCCACAGATATCTGCCGGGCATGCGCAATCCGGCGATGGCCCATTTCCCATGTCTAGTTTTCAATAAGCTTTTGTTTCAATGGTGTGACAGTCCCCGATTATTAACGATTTATTAATCCTTTTGTTGTATGATATTCATGGTAGGGAACGGTTTTTTAGGCATGGTTCGGTTTTACTCCTTTATGAATATCCAACTTCGCCACATGTAATTATCCCTTCCATTGGTTTAGCGTAAAAAATCCTGATCCATTCCTTGTAGATATGGATCATCTTAAGGGTGTGACCTGCTTATGATTAATGAGTTCGAGTTACTCGCAAACAAAGTTATCGAAGCGACAAAAGAAGTCTCGCTCTCTGAAGAAGAGCAAACCTCAATCCAGCAGTTATTCCAACTCGGGGGAGAACAGGGGTATATCACGCTGAATGACATTGCCTCTCAATTTCCCGAATCCGAGGCTTCTCTCCCCGTGATTGAACGCGTCTACGATATGCTGCTTAACGCAGGTATCGAAATCCTTGATGACGAAGAGGTTTCTTCTCAGAAACCCGCTGTCGCGGTCAAGGAAAATGAGGTTGAGAAGGAAGATGAAAACAAGCTCGCTGAAGTAAGCGCTATCGACGCAATTGATTCGGGCGATTCGGTAGGCTTATACCTCAGCCAGGTAGGCAGAGTTCCTCTACTCACGCGCGATGAGGAAGTCGAGCTTTCCAAGCGCATTGAGCGCGGCCGTAGAGTACGCAATAATCTTGCGCGGGGCCCGGTTTCTCCGAAACAACGTGTGAAATTCGAAAGGTACATTCAAGACGGCATGGCTGCTCGTGAACACCTGATCATGGCCAACTCACGTCTTGTAATCAGCGTAGCTAAGAAGTACGTCGGCCGCGGTGTACCACTGCTCGACATGATCCAGGAAGGTCACGTGGGGTTAATGCGCGCCGTGAAGAAATTCGATTACCGACGTGGGCACAAATTCTCCACGTATGCCACCTGGTGGATTCGCCAGGCTGTGACAAGGTTGGTCGCAGACCATGGTCGCACCATCCGTATTCCCGTTCATATGGGCGATCGCATTAACCGCATGCTGCGCAGTCGACACAAACTGACGCAGGAATTGGGCCGTGAACCCGGCCGGGAGGAGCTTGCAGCATGCCTGGAAGTCTCCCCTCACGATGTTGACTACATGCTTCGCGTAGCACAGCGTCCTCTCTCCTTGGAGAAACCAACAGAGCAAGAAGGGGACGCCGTAATCGGGGATTTCATCGAGGATCAGGACGCCCCGGCGCCCGAAGAGATCACCTTGCAGGAGATCTTGGAGGAACGAGTACAGGATCTGCTGGAAACCCTGCCTCATCGGGAAGCGCTCGTGCTGCGCTTGCGCTACGGTCTTGAAGCCGGGGAAGTCCACACGCTCAAGGAGATCGGCGAGAAGATGGGGATAACACGCGAGCGTGTGCGACAGATTGAGGCCCAAGCTCTGCGCCGCCTGCGCAATCCAGGCTTGCGTCGGGAGCTCGTGGATTACGTGCGCACCTGATATTTCTCCTCTAACCTGAGTTGATTAAAGCGCACCTCTGGAGAATATCCAGAGGTGCGTTTCTTACATACCCTTGATACAGACGCCCGCGGCTGCGCCCTTCGCTGTGGACATCCAAACCGCCTACAAAGACGCGTGATGTTTGCGTAGACTCTTCACACACGCATAGCGCCGCATAAATTATCCGGCCTCCCCAACAGGTCGCCCTCGCTTGCGGACAAGCTCCCAGGCGGATTCAACTTCCTCAATCTGCCCACGCTTCTCTGGTAGCTCTCCATAGCGAACCCGAAGGTAAGCATGAGTGATCGTCGCCAGCTCCTCCTGAGAGTTCGGAAATATTCTCTCCAGGTTTTCCATGAATTCAAGCGGAGTATCTGAAGGCGGTCGGGGTTCCCCCAAGCGCGCGCTCAATTTAAGCAGACCGGCATAGATCCGTCGTATACGAGCCGCGGCCATGAAGCGCTCTGCTGGGTTTAAACTAGAAATTCCATCGATCGCCCGCTTCGCTCTGCCCTGCAGCAGAGCGCGCAGATAATCAGAGATCGA
>DAOUTT010000064.1 GCA_030668545.1 Anaerolineales bacterium
ACAAGCGCCGACGGTGGCGACATTCAAGGCATGGACTTCATCGCCGCCGCTCATCAGGGAACCGACATCACGTACCACGCGAGGGGCCCCGATGAAGGTGATGAAAT
This sequence comes from Anaerolineales bacterium, assembly GCA_030668545.1. Classification (GTDB taxonomy): domain Bacteria; phylum Chloroflexota; class Anaerolineae; order Anaerolineales; family E44-bin32; genus E44-bin32. Next base: position 108 of record DAOUTT010000064.1, read on the forward strand.
AGGAACCAGTGAGCCGTTCGACTTGAGCTACGATGATCGGACGATCAACGACGACGTCGCCGAGCAGTTGGAGTCCGGTCACGAACTCGCGTACTCGGCGATTTCAAGCGAGGAAGGCTTCGCTGTCGATCGTATGGCCGTGGGTGACGACATGGTCGAAGGCTCCTCACTGGTTGTTGACGATACTGGTGTTTATGAGAGCCAATTTATTGCCACCCCGGACGGGTTTGCAGTTGAACTGATCGCCGCCACAGAAGATGGCGTAGTCGATGAAATCATCGTCGGCATCGCAGAGGAAGAGGAAGACAAAGAGTAATCAAAGTTACTCCATACAAGTCGGGTGGTAATCGCCACCCGACTTGCGCGTCTGGGCATATAATCGTAAAGGAGTCTATGATGATTCTACCTTCTTGGAAGGATACACAGGCCAAGCAAGACATCCTCGATTTCGTGGCGGCGGTCACGGATGAGAGCAGCTCGGACTATGTGCCGCCTGCGGAGCGCATCGCTGCCTTTGATAACGATGGCACGCTGTGGTGTGAAAAACCGATGTACATCCAGCTCGACCTTCTGCTGCGCAAACTTGCGAGGCAAGCTGAGAGCGATTCGTCGCTCCGATCGCAGCAGCCGTGGAAAGCCGCCTGGGAGAAGGACTTCGACTGGCTTGGCGGCGCGATGACCAAACACTACCAGGGAGATGACAGCGATTTGCAGGTTCTCCTCGGTGGGATTATCTCATTAGCCACAGACCAGGCAGTCGAGCGGGTCGAGGCGGAGGCCAAGGATTTTATTGAGAACGAACGCCACCCAACGTTAGGTTTGACCTACCGGAACTGCATCTACCACCCGATGCTCGAGTTGCTTCAATACCTCGAGGCAAACGGATTTATCAACTATATCGTGTCGGGGGGTGGGCGCGACTTCATGCGCGGCTTTGCTCACGATCTGTACGGCATCCCCCGCGAGCGGGTAGTCGGCAGCACTGTAGCCTACCGTTTCGTGGAAAACGACGGCGGTGGCGAGATTGTGCAACAGGCGGAATTGGATGTGATCGACGACGGTCCAGACAAACCCGTCCAGATCTGGAACGTGATCGGACGCCGCCCGATCCTGGTTGCCGGCAACTCCAACGGCGACCTGCAGATGCTTGAATTCGCGGGTGGATCATTATTGCCAGCGTTGCAACTCCTGGTTGTTCACGACGATGCGGAACGTGAGTTCGATTACGTTGCCGGCGCGGAGAAGGTTATAATCGCCGCACAAACGAAAGGCTGGACGATGATCAGTATGAAGGATGATTTCAAAGTTATTTTTGCATGATTAGAAGGAACTGAGTTTTAAGCCCACTCCGCTTTAATTGGCGATCAACATCATAGGCCTGATCATTCTCATGGCCATTGCCGGGGAACTGAGCAAGCGTCTCAAGAAAGGTGCTTGCCGATGGCCCCTCGCCCATGTAGAATTGGGCACTCACTTACCAAGGAAAAATATATCCTATGGATTTCATCCGCAGACTGTTCGGCAAAAAAACAGCTCCACCTCCAGACCAAGCTTCCACTGCCCCGTTAGATCCCAGTCAGGTCCCATTTCCTTACTTTGAGGAGCTGCGACGGCATATCACAACGGGGACGGCACAATCGATTGGTGTCAAGAGAAAGAAAAATGAAGACTCTCTGCTCGTAATCGTCGGCAGCGCGGATGGCGACGACGAACCTCCGGATTTCGGACTGCTTTGTGTTGCCGATGGACTTGGGGGGCAGGAACATGGCGCAGCCGCTAGCGCGATTTCGGTACGTACACTAGCAAGCAGCCTAACCCGCGGGGCGATCCTCGATCTTCTCGCATTGGAACCCGAGAGACAACCAGACTCCATGGATGACCTCGTCCGCTTAGCCATCCAACAGGCGAACAGAGAGGTTCGATCACGCACTGAAGGCGGCGCTTCAACACTAACAATCGCGCTTGTAGTGGGCGATCAAATGAAGATCGGGCATGTTGGTGATACGCGCGCTTACTTCATAACCGAGGATGGCATCCAGCAACTTACTCGCGATCATTCCCTGGTTCAGGAATTGGTTGACACCGGGACGATCACAGAAGAGGAAGCCCTTACGCACCCGCAGCGCAATGTTCTCTGGAACGCGATGGGGAAGGCGATTGACGTGAAGGTGGACGTAGCAACCCATACACCACCTGCGGATGGGTACCTGCTCCTTTGTTCGGATGGATTATGGGGTGTTGTCCCAGATGAGGAGATACAAGAAACTACCATCCAAGCAGGTAATCCTCAGCAAGCATGTGAGGACCTTGTAGCGGCTGCAAACACTGCCGGCGGCCCCGATAACGTCACCTGCGTAATGGTATATTTCCCACCTCGACCTTCAACTGCATCCTGATCTCTAGTTCGGGAATTCGCATCTAACCAACATCAACGAGGCTCTCCTCCAAATTATTTGGGTGACCAAACGGATTTGCACTGCATTGCACCGCCCGGAGCTGAACCTCCGGGCTCAGCACTTAATGAGCTATGAGCCCAGCTAAGGCGGAACCCGGCTTTTTGAGATCTAAACAGACTACTTCATTATATAATCGTGGGGGCCACCCCGTGTGTCGACCCGTTTTTATCATGCAACCAGTTTTCCCTCCATCTCCCGCAGAGTTCAAACCTGCGGGAGGTTTTTATTAGAGAATGCATCGCTGATGGTAGTAGAGACGCAGCATGCTGCGTCTCTACGCGCAGGATATTTGGTCGGGGGCAAAATCAACCCCGACACGTGCGCCTGCGACCGGGAGCAGAATTTCCTGACTCCACAATAATAGAAGGAGAACTATTAATTAAAAGGAAAACCGGATGTGGGGAACCATCCGGAGGCTCTAGAAAATTCGGGGTCCCAACTGGCTGTGTGCGGGGGCACACATTTCCAGTTGGGGGAATCCCCTAAGACAAACCCTTCAACCAACACATAACCAGCACGTGGGTGAGCCTTGCGTAAATATTACCCTAATCAGGTAAACATTACATTAATAAAGGGTGAGTTCTTAGGATGATGCCTGGTCTCGATCTTTAAATAGCTTCTCCCATTCAGCGAGGTCTTGATCACTCATTACAACCATGGGTTTCTCGCTTTGGACGGAAGTGTTTGTACTCGTGGAGATCATCTGGCCGAACGCGTCGCTATGGAGCACCGATGCGTCCGCTCTACGCGCCGCATCGATGACTTCACGATCGGAGGAGACGATTGTCCAGTTTGGCGCTTCTTTATCAAGCTTGAGCAAATGATCGCGAATGGCGTCGTCCGCTGTTCGTGGGAGGCGGACGAATCTGACATCAACCCTTCCGCTCTTAATCGTAGGTTCTCCACCCGGGACGCCGCGGTCGAAATACACTGTCGCCCTGCGGTTGGTCCGAGAGCAGAAACCTTGCAGCATCTCGACAAGTTTACGTTCATCATCAGGATCGGAAAGATCGAGATCGGGCAGCGCGGCGATTAAGTTATGGCCGTCTATTATAAATGGCATAAGGGCTCCTCAGCCGGGATGTTGCTCAGGGTTTATATTGCTGCGTACAACTGTGGGTGAGCAGATATCCGTTCACCTACATTCGAGGTAGAGCTGAGATTAAAATCGATCCTTGCGGTCGGTTAATTCTACCGCTTTGACTCTAAGTGAGGCAATTCCCTTTCACGGCAAGCTGTGCTATCATGCGCGGCCATGGGAAGCGTACGGCGAGCTACATGGCGACAGTATCTCCTTTATTTGGGCATTAATGTCCTCGTCTCTGCGATCACTGTCCTCATCGTGCTCAATCTATGGGATCGCAGATCCCCACTTGAAATAGTGACACCGACGGCGACGATCGATGTGATCGCACAAGTTGACAACGCTGTCCCTACGCTGACCCCAACAACACCCCCCTCTCCAACACCGAAAACCTATACCGTCCGCGCAGGTGACACAATTTCTAACATCGCCGAAGAGTTTGATATCTCGATGGAAGAACTTATGGCGGCCAATCGATTGCAAGACCCTAACGAGCTATCGGTGGGGCAGGTGCTGGTCATCCCTGAGGTTGATAGGGTTGCAGCAGCGCTAGAAGCCAGCGAGACCCGATCTCCTGAAGCAACGTCCACCCCCGACCCGGCTGCAGCCCAGCAAGTTGTGATTAACGGCATCATCGGTGCGGGGGACCTGGAGATTGAGTCTGTTCGTCTCCTGAACATAGGAAATGAAGTCTCTATGGCTGGCTGGACGCTAGATGATGGCGATGGTCATGTATTCAACTTCCCTGATTTCACTTTTTACAGCACCGGGGCAGTGGACGTCCATTCAAGAGCAGGAACAAACACCACGATTGATTTGTTCTGGGGGCTTGACCCAGCAATATGGATGCCGGGCAAGGTGATCTATCTTCGCAATGTAAGCGGCGATCTAGTCTCCTCCTTAAAAATCCCTGCGAATTAAAGTTGTCCTCCAACAACATCCAAGTCCAACATGATTACACTTTGGATTTCTATCGCCTATATCACAACATCAATCCATCATGGGATAAACACGCGCCGCGATTCGTGAGGTGGTTCAAATCAGATTCATCGGTGGATTGACCCTGCTGGTAGAATTGATGAAACGCATGAAATTTATTAGGTGAAAGAAAAACCGGCTATTCGGCCGGCTTTGATCATGCGCTGATGTTGGAGATGTCAGTCTCCGTTCTCTGGTTCTTCTTTCTCGGAGGGCTCATCTTCACTCTCGCCATCTTGCATACCCGTACGAAATTCTTTGATCCCTTGGCCAATTTCGCGGGCGATCTTGCTCAAGCGACCTGGGCCAAAGATCAGAACGATGATGAATAAAATGATGATTAGTTCCCAGCCACGCGGAAGTGTCATTACATCCTCCAGATTGTGTCTAACTCATAAAATTATAACATCCTTCCCTTTCTATGAAACCTACAGCCGGCGAGTTTCTTGCGCCGTGGAATTGCGTCTGCTAAACTCGCATCCGGCTTGAGTTCGTGGGTGGATTAATGTATCGAGCGTAGAGTTACTCTGGGTGTTTAAAAAAATAAATTAGCGAGGACTGGCAATGACACACGCTCTCTACCGGAAGTGGCGACCACAGCGGTGGGAAGAAGTCTGCGGACAGGACCATATTATTCATACGCTTCAGAACGCAGTACGGGGAGAGCGCGTAGCTCACGCGTACTTGTTTGCGGGACCACGAGGCACTGGAAAAACTACGACCGCTCGTCTCCTCGCCAAAGCGGTTAACTGTCTGGCGGACTCGCCCGCCGACCGCCCGTGTGGGGACTGTGAACTTTGCATAGCGGTAGCACAGGGGAGCTTTCTCGATCTGATCGAGATCGACGCTGCTTCCAACACCAGCGTTGACGATATCCGCGAATTGAGAGATAAGATCAGCTTTTCACCCAACCGTGGGCGTTATAAGGTGTACATCATCGATGAGGTCCACATGCTCTCAACGGCGGCTTTCAATGCTCTGTTAAAGACATTGGAAGAACCCCCGGCGCATGCCATCTTCATTCTTGCTACAACAGAAGTGCATAAGATTCCGGCGACTGTTCTATCGCGCTGCCAGCGCCATGAATTCCGGCAGCTGCCGGTTGCGACCATCATCGACTATCTTCGACCCAAGATTGAGGAGGAAGAATTCAACATCGAGGAAGCGGCGCTCGAGCTGATTGCGCGACAAGCGACGGGCAGCTTGCGCGATGCGATCTCATTGCTGGACCAACTCAGCTCAACGGGCGAGAGTGTGTCATTGGAGTACGCGGAGATGGTGCTGGGTACCGCGGCAAGCGAGGCGGTACGCGGTGTTGTGGCCGCTTTGGTTGCTGGCAATATAGGCGAGGGTCTGAGTCTGATCAACGAAACCCTGGACGGTGGGGCTGACCCAAGACAGTTCGCTCGCCAGGTCGTAGATTACTTGCGCGGGCTGCTGCTCATCAAGATGGGGAATGAAAAATTAGTTGAAGCCACAGCCGAGACTAGAGCGGAAATGCGTGCCTTAGCGGAGGAGATAACGCTTGAGCGGCTGCTCGCAGGGATCAACACGTTCAACCGCGCAGCTACAGAACGGAAGACTACCTGGCAGACATCACTGCCTCTTGAATTAGCTTTTATTGAAGCAGGGGAGACGCAGGGCAATAATTCGCAATCGAGGACTCCCCCGCAGGCAGAACCTGTGCAAAATCCAAAGCCTGCGCAGACGAAGGTTGATTCTAAATCGCTGAAACCGGAGCCCGGGAGGCAAAACAGTGAACAGAAGTCCGACCCGGCACCTGAGCCGATCAAGGGGAAGCTGAGTTTCGAGATCATCGTCAGCCGTTGGCGGGATGTCCTTCAAGCCGCCCGGCGTCACGATCCACGTGTTCAGGCTTTGTTGAATTCCTGCCGCCCATTAAACCTCGAGGGAGGTGTGCTCATTATTGGTTTCGGCAGCGATCTTCTCCGAGACAAGATGGAGAAGGATCACAACCTGCAAATCGCTGTCAGCGCCCTGGAGGAAGTCTGTGGTGCAAAACTCGGTCTTCGCTGCATCTTGAGCGAATCATGGAAACCTGGAGATCCTGCGGACAACCAACCTCCGCCAATGGAGGATGGGGGGATGGTTTCGACTGCAATTCGCGAATTGGGGGCACATGTCGTCGAAGTGGAAAAATGGCCTCCGGAGGCATAGAGGCTCTGGTTTCGTTCAGTCCCCGCATTGGCCTTGATCGTTCCTTTTAATAAAACCTACGAGATCGCCCGGATAAAGGGCACCAACGAGTATTAAATTGAGAGGGTTAAATGGGCAAGGGTAAAGGGAGTTCCGCCTTCGGTAAAAACATGATGGCGCAAGTCCAGGAGCTTCAAGCGAAGCTCGTTCAGGCACAGGAGAATCTTGGGGAACTGACTGTTGAGGTCACAACAGGCGGCGGCGCAGTGCGGCTGGTGATGAGCGGGACGCAGGAATGCCGAGAGGTGAACATCGACCCGGATCTTCTAGAAGCCGGTGATGTTGAGATGATCCAGGACTTGATCCTCCTGGCTATTAACCAGGCGGTCCAGGAATCACAAGCGCTGGCTGCAAAACAACTTGGCCCTCTGGCAGGTGGACTTGGGCAGCTGGGTGGAGGCGCGTGAGATCCGCGGCGCCTAAGCCGGTAGAGCGGCTCATTGAAGCATTCGCTCGTCTGCCGGGCATTGGCCCGAAGACTGCATCGCGCCTGACCTACTTCCTCCTGCGGGCTCCAGAAGGTGAGAGTCTGGAGCTGGCGGAGGCGCTGCGGGAAATGCGGACTCATACTCGCTTCTGCTCGCTTTGTTTTAATATCACCAGCAACGATGCCGATCCCTGTCTGATCTGCAGTGGCGCCGGCCGTGACTCATCGAAGATCTGTTTGGTTGAGGAGCCGCTTGACGTTCTCGCCCTCGAGCGGACGGGTGAGTACTCGGGTCACTACCATGTCCTTCATGGGGCGCTCTCCCCGATCGACGGTATCGGACCAGATGACCTGCGCATCGCGGAGCTGATGGGGCGCCTTCAAGGTGGGGCGATTCAGGAATTGATCATCGCCACCAATCCTACGTTGGAGGGCGAAGCCACGGCGATGTACATCAAGCAGAGTATGGAGGGGAGCGAGGCTCGCATCACGCGTTTAGCGCGCGGCCTTCCCTCTGGGGGCGACCTCGAATACGCGGATATCACTACGCTATCTCAGGCGCTTCGCGGGAGATCCGAGATATAGGAGTCTAAGACTCCTCCCACAAGTATTTCGGGAATGCTATCGCTCGGGCAGCGGTCGTTTGGGCTGGCAAGGTGGCGAGAACCCAGGATGGTTTTGGGCCTTTCCCTTGACATTCTGTTCCCGGGGCCTTAAAATAAGGCCAATAAAGTTCACGGTCTCGCCAAGTTTCTTGGAAGACCTGGAAAACCAAATAGTCAAGTGCAGCACAGGCTAAATGAGCAGGTTGAGAAGTCAGCCAGCCTCGTCGATGTTGAGTTGTTGAACATCGACGTTTTTGACCTGTTGCCCTTGACACTGGTTGGGGCGGGTGGTAGTATTTCGCCCGCTAGAGGCAAAGTACCTTAACAACTGAAGAGTGATAGGAAACCCTGTAAGTAAAAAGACAGAAAAATGACTTTGAGTCCGGTCGAAATGGATATTCTACGTCTTCGGACGTAGTGAAAATCTCTATGGAGAGTTTGATCCTGGCTCAGGATGAACGCTGGCGGCGTGCCTAATACATGCAAGTCGAACGAGGCCCTTTGTATTCGTACGAAGGTGTCCTAGTGGCGAACGGGTGAGTAACACGTAGGTGACCTGCCCCGAAGCGGGGGACAACTCCGGGAAACTGGAGCTAATACCCCATGATCTCCATGGTGTTAGAGGACCATGGAGCAAAGGAGCAATCCACTTTGGGAGGGGCCTGCGGCCCATCAGCTAGTTGGTAGGGTAATGGCCTACCAAGGCTATGACGGGTAGGGGACCTGAGAGGGTGGTCCCCCACACTGGAACTGAAACACGGACCAGACACCTACGGGTGGCAGCAGTAGGGAATATTGCACAATGGGCGAAAGCCTGATGCAGCAACGCCGCGTGCGCGAAGAAGGCCTTCGGGTTGTAAAGCGCTTTTCGGGGAGAAGAGAAAGGACGGTATCCCCGGAATAAGGATCGGCTAACTACGTGCCAGCAGCCGCGGTAAAACGTAGGATCCGAGCGTTATCCGAATTCACTGGGCGTAAAGCGCGTGTAGGCGGTTCGGTAAGTTGGATGTGAAAGCTCCCGGCTCAACTGGGAGAGGACGTTCAAAACTGTTGGACTAGAGGGCGGAAGAGGGAGGTGGAATTCCCGGTGTAGTGGTGAAATGCGTAGATATCGGGAGGAATACCAGTGGCGAAGGCGGTCTCCTAGGCTGTTTCTGACGCTGAGGTCCGAAGGTGTGGGGAGCAAACAGGCTTAGATACCCTGGTAGTCCACGCCGTAAACTATGGACACTAGGTATGGGGAGTATCGACCCTCTCCGTGCCGAATCTAACGCGTTAAGTGTCCCGCCTGGGGACTACGGCCGCAAGGCTAAAACTCAAAGGAATTGACGGGGGCCCG
>DAOUTT010000293.1 GCA_030668545.1 Anaerolineales bacterium
CATGGCGAGAGAGAGCCTCTCTTGGTCACAGGTTCAAGCCGAGGTGACGGAGGAACCATCATGAAAGCAGCAATCGTTGGGGGTGGTATCGGTGGCCTGGTTGCAGCGTATGATCTGGCGCAGGATGGCGCGGATGTCACTATTTTCGAGGCGGCGGACTACGTCGGCGGGCTTTCATCCGGGTTTAAGGACCCGCGCTGGGAATGGACTGTCGAGCGTTTCTACCATCATTGGTTCGCTTCCGATGTGCATATGCTGGGTTTGATCGAGGAATTGGGCTGGAGCGACAAGGTGCTCTTTCCTCGGCCGCTCACCGCAGTATATTTCGATGAGTCGTTCTACCCGTTGGACTCGGCGATGGCGGTGCTCCGTTTTCGAGGACTCCCATTCATTGACCGACTGCGCTTAGGCATGGGCATCGCTTATCTGCGCTATATCGCCCGCTGGGAGGCATTGGAGAAATTCACAGCGCATGATTGGCTTCAACGCTGGGTAGGTAAGAGCGCCTACCGAATCTTGTGGGAGCCGCTTTTAATTGGTAAGTTCGGTCAATACTACAAAGAAGTCAACATGGCCTGGTTCTGGGCCAGGGTGAAAGCTCGCACTCCGAATCTGGGGACGTATGAGGGCGGGTTCCAGGCGTTCATGGATGAATTCGCAGATCGGTTGCGCGAGATGGGGGTTGATATTCGCTTGCAGACGCCGGTAGAGCGTATTGACCCTTCACCGGCGGGCGGCTTGATCGTGCGAAGTAAGGAAGGGACACTGGAAGTGGATCGCTGTTTGGTGACCACGTCCCCAGCCCAGCTGGCGGACATGGCACCGGCTTTACCAAAAGATTATTTAGAGCAACTGCTGGGATTGAAATCGATGGGCGCCGTGGTGATGGTCATGGCGTTAAAGAGCCAGCTATCTGAGGCGGGGATCTACTGGCATAACATGTCGAAGGAGGCTGGATTTCCCTTCCTCTCTCTCGTCGAACACACGAATTTTCTAAGCCCCGAATTCTTCGGGGGTGAACATATTGTATATGTTGGCGATTATCTTGACGTAGACCATGAATATTTCCGGCTCACGAAGGATCAACTGCTGGAGCGCTTCCTGCCCTCCCTCGCCCGTATGAATCCTGACTTCAACGCAGACTGGATACGCGAGACGTGGCTCTTCCGCTCCAAATATGCCCAGCCGGTCCCGCCATTAAATCACTCCGCGGCCATACCCGATATCCGCACCCCTCTTCCGGGATTGTGGTTCGCCAGCATGAGTCAGGTTTATCCCTGGGATAGGGGCACGAATTTCGCGGTTGAGATCGCCCGGCGGGCTGTGCGGGGGATGTTATCAACGAGGATGTAAAAAATAGTTCCTGTTTGAGATGGTAACCGGTCTGCTCTTATGGCAGACCGGGTTTTTTTACACGGACAATCGGTTTTTTTATCGAGAAGGCAATCGCAAGGGCACAACCGGGAATTTGCCGCGTCCACATTCTCTCTGACTTCTATTCAATTTCGATCCGAAAGACTGCGTAGTGTTCATCGCGAAATAATTCCAACCCTAATTGAGGACAACTCAAAAGGAGAAGATCTTCATCGAGCACAACATGTGTGACAGCATACATCTCTTGAAATTGACGGAGCAGATCACAATTAACTTCTTCAACACGGTCCCGATAGACATTTCGGGCTTTGCGAACACGATCGTACCATTCGAGCACGTCCGTATCCAGATAGGGAACAGATTTGAAAGTGACAACAATTGGAGCGCCGGTGGCTAGCCTGAAATCCTCCATTTCTGTGGGGACGAGGTAAGTATCCGTCGGGGATTTATGGTCACGAATAAAGTCCATCATTGGGCGGCTGTTGTCATCTTGTTGTCTGGTAGTTTCTAGTTGGAAGCGTGCTATACCAGCGATCATTAGGCCAGTTATTAGAATGAACGACGCTATGCCCGTCCACCGGGAATATTCCAATGAGCGGACTCTGGAGACGTCCACGAACTTTGTAACCATGTAGGCAAGTATGACGGACGACGAAAGGGGCACAAGCACGATTGATGCCCGCCATGGGTAAATCAAAGCAAGCCAATTGCTACCCGTGATGAGTTGGATGATCGTTAGCAGAACCGAGCCCAAGGTTACGATGCCGATGATTGGGAATAACCGCGTTCTCCGGACAATAAATAGTGCCACCATGACGATGGATACCTTGATTGCGGCTATCCAATCCCACCAAGCAGACAAGTCTGCGTGGTGCGGATTGCGAAAGTGAACAAGGATTTCGTTTACTTGGAAAATTAGATAACTGGAGCTGGGGCTAAAGATGCTGTTTGTGTAGATCAGGGTGGGACTGACAAGCAATAGGCCTATTGCACCAAGCTTAAGTGCCTGGATAACACTTCTCTGTTCGCGATAGGTCATCCACATGTAGGCAAGTACCAGGAAAGCGCCGGGGAGAAGATAAACGGAATGGAAATATACAGCCACTGCCATGGATGCCAGCGACAAGTACGGCTGCCTGCGAAGGAAGAGGTAAATCGAAAGAACCAGGAAAACACCGAATGTGCCTGGTTGGAACACCTGTCCCAAGAGGCGCTGCCCAGCCACACCGCCCTCCAGGAGGAAAGGGTCTGCGACGCCAGCGACGCTTGAGAGCAGGAAACGAAGCGCTGCTGAATGAAGGACCAGGAATAGGGTCAGGAAGACAAGTTTCCGGGTCTTGTCCCGGCTAATGTCGAAGACAACATTCATAATGCCTAGAATGGCGATGAGGTAGACCCCCATAAGTAGCGCGTAGTATAGATAGAAGGGAGTGCCGGTCGGGAATACACGAGCTGTGATAGACACTAATCCACTGAATATGGGTAACGGATCAACCGTGTTAGCGAGCCAGTCGTTACTCAGGTAGCCGATACCGGCGCGCGCCAAGCCGTGCAAGAATTTCGAATTTTGATTGGAAGTGTAAAGTGGGGATTGCCCATAAATGACTGCGAACACAAATGACCAGGCGAGGAACCCGATCACTTTGGCTAGCCAACCGCTCTTTACGAACTGCCCTGCTTTCATTGTTGTTTCACCTGCATAGGAGACTATGCCTAATCACAAGATTTTAATACCCTTATTAATTTACTCAAAGTCGGGTTAAGGCGTCCCCATTTGTGATTATTCGGTGCCCTAACGCAGCAAATCGAGGGCTTCTTTTAATTCTGGCGTGATCGAACAATCGATACGCCCATGGATTATACGCTTACATTCTCAAAGTGTAGGGGTAGATGTTTGGAAACTCATCCTATAAATTAATGAAATTGATAATCCAGCTTGCAACCGTCCTGGCGTCGGGGGTCTCATCGTTAAGAGACTTGAGCGCTTCGCTGTACACTTTTGAACCAATCTGTTCTTTGCGTCGTTCGATAACCTGGACCATTAAACTTTGTGAG
>DAOUTT010000332.1 GCA_030668545.1 Anaerolineales bacterium
AAAACGCCTCCTGAGGGTGTCGATTCGAGGGCACTTGGCTACGATCGAACCTGGCTGGGATATCGTGATAATTGCTCGGCCCATATTTGTGGAAAGTTCTTGGAGCGAGATCCAAGAAGCAATTACAAACCTAATTCAACGTGCAGAATTGTTATGTAAATAACGGGCGAAGTATGAGTGATCACATTCAAGATCTAGAACCAGGGCTGAGGGATATTCCTTTTACATTGGAAAACTTCCCCCGTCTACCTTTTCTTGCGCTCATCCGGCTCTACCAGGAAGTGATCTCTCCAGGGCTACCATCAGGTTCCTGCCGTTTCGAACCGACCTGTTCGCATTACGGTTATCAGGCAATTGTTAAATACGGCATCATTAAAGGCGGCGCGCTGTCGGTATGGCGTATCTTACGCTGCCAGCCATTTCACCCCGGCGGATATGATCCCGTTCCTTAGGAGAATTATGATTAAAGCAACCTTTCCATTGAAGAAATTATTCCTGCCAATAATCCTGGGCCTTTTTGCCCTTCTGTTAGTGGGCTGCTCTGGTGCCAGTATCATGGCTGCCTCAAGCTGGCCGGGATTAACGGTTAACGAGGACATCGCCTATTTGGCTTACAACCAACATGTGCGCGCGGTTGACCTTTCGAGCGGACGTGAAGTCTGGAGTTATCCGCCAGAGGCAGATGACAAGATCACGTTCTATGCTCCTCCGGCTATCGGACCGGATGGCACCGTCGTCATCGGGGGTTATAACAACGAAGTCCTTGCGCTGACGCTGAATGACTCCTTCGTAAATGTCCTATGGTCATTCGCAGAAGCTACCGATCGCATCATCGGTGGACCGATAATCGTCGATGATATGGTTCTCGTCCCCTCTGCTGATGGGCGGCTATACGCGCTTGACCTTGAAACCGGTAAACCAGTATGGGATAAGCCATTCGAGGCGCAACACGCGCTTTGGTCCTCACCGGTAATACTGGATGACCGAATCTACCTGACCTCATTAGATCACCACATCTACGCCTTGGATCTTGAAACGGGTCGTGAGGTCTGGCAAGCAAATCTGAGTTCTACCATTTCTGACTCTCCTTCGCTCACTGAAGAGCTTGTCTTCGCTGGAACTTTTGAGGGGATATTGTTCGCCCTCAACAACAGCCACGGAGAGATCGTCTGGCAGTTCAAAGCAGATGGCGCGATCTGGGGTTCCCCCGCAATTCTTAACGGTGTGGCCTTCTTCGCAGACGTGTCTGGAACCGCCTACGCGTTAGACATTGCTTCCGGAAAAGAATTATGGCGAGAGCAATTGCCTGGCAGTTCCGCCGCTTCTCCTACGATCCTGGATGACAGAGTATTTTTTATAAGTGAAACGGGCGAGGTGACTGCGTTCCTGCTTGAAAACGGCGATCCAGTATGGCCAAGCAGTGCTAGTATGGAGGGTCGGCTTCTCGCGGATTCGATCCCCACCGATCATGGTCTACTTGTTCCGGCGATGGATAGCGAATGCGTGGTTTTTAGCGTAGACCCGAGCACGGGCGCTGCCCGATGCATTATCGAACCTAAGTAAAAGATAAAGGTGATCTTGTATGTGGAACACAATAATTCTTGAACCAATGATCAACTCACTGCTTTACATTTATAGCGTACTCGGGCAGAACTTCGGTTGGGCGATCATCGTCTTCACCGCGCTGGTGAGGCTCATTACCTTACCTCTCACAATCCAACAGATGCGCAGCACGATGGTGATGCAGGAGATCCAAGGCTCCGACCGCTATAAGAAGATGCAAGAGAAGTATAAGAAGGACAAGCAGAAACTCTCAGAAGAACAGATGAAACTGTTCAAAGAAGTGGGTTACAACCCAATGAGCGGTTGCGTGGGGCTGATCATCCAATTTCCAATTATCATCGGTCTTTACCAGGCCGTGATCCGAACACTTGCAGCTACACCGGTGCAACTATTTGATCTCTCCAAGCTCCTCTATCCATTCACCTCCGCAAGCCTCATTCCAGTGAACCCCCAATTCCTATGGATGAATTTGGGCCAGCCCGAACGGCTTGTACTGGACTTCCTGCCCTTTGCGATCCCTGTATTGACGATCCTCGTGGTTATCACCACTTATCTGCAAACCAAGCTGACCACTCCAGCATCCCCCGATGCTCAAAGTCAGACCATGACGAAGATGATGGGATTGTATATGCCTCTCCTGCTGGGTTACTTTGCTTACTCACTGGCATCCGGTCTTGCGCTGTACTTCTTCGCATCTAACCTTCTCGGGATCCTCCAGGGGTATATCATGCGAAGAATTCGGGAGCGTCCCGCATCATAGGCTGCATCAATCTGACATGAAACCATGGTCACTCTTAATCGGAAGGTTGCGAGATGAATGAACCAAGAACGAGCATCGAAGCGATAGCACCATCAATTGAAGAAGCCATTCTCAAGGGCGCCAAAGAGTGGGGCTTACCCCCTGAATCGTTTGACGTGGAAGTATTAGATGAGGGCACAAAGGGACTGCTAGGCTTCGGCGTTCGCCAAGCGCGTGTTCGTATGACCGTTAGATCATCTTCTGATACCGGCAGAGTGGAAATAAAGCGCGAGGAAACCGTCCGACAAGCTAGCGAAATTCAATCATCCGTAGAGGGCAGCGACGAGGAAGCGCTTCAGATCACTCACGATACTGTAAGCGAGCTTCTTCAACGTATGGGCATCGAGGCGCGCATTGAAGCACACTGGGGCGAGGCTGATGCCCCAGGCAAGATCCGACCTCTCTTCCTGGATATCCATGGGGACGATCTCAG
>DAOUTT010000152.1 GCA_030668545.1 Anaerolineales bacterium
AGCATCCAGCACCTCCCGCGTCTGGAAAGCTGTCGCCTCCAACGCGGCCCGGGCGAGATGGCCGCGAGTAGTATGCTGCGTCAGTCCGGCGATCACACCACGTGCGTCGGACCGCCAATTCGGGGCGAAGAGTCCAGAGAATGCCGGCACAAAGTAAATCCCCCCGTTATCATCAACGGACCTGGCAAGCGCTTCAACCTCTGGAGCACTCTCGATCAAGCCGAGATTGTCCCGCAGCCATTGCACCAACGCCCCGGCGACGGCAATCGAGCCCTCCAGCGCATATGCCGGGGATGCATTAGCTAGCTGGTAGCCCACGGTTGTGATCAAACCGCTTTGCGAATGAATGATCTCCTCACCGGTGTTAAGCAGCATGAAACAACCAGTCCCATAGGTGTTTTTCGCATCCCCTGCTCTAAAACATGTCTGACCGACCAGCGCAGCTTGCTGATCTCCCAGATCGCCGCAAACGGGAACGTCGTCCGCGAAAGGACCATCCCCGAGGGTGTTCCCCCACGGCTCGGGATCGGAGGAGGGCACAATCCTCGGCAGCATGCCCTCAGGAATTCCCAGGATCTCTAGAATCCCGGAATCCCAGGTGAGCTTCTCAAGATCCATCAGCATTGTACGGCTGGCGTTCGTCACATCGGTGACGTGCGCCCCGCCCTGCGGTCCGCCGGTCAAATTCCAGATCAGCCAGCTGTCGATGGTGCCAAACAACGCCTCGCCCCGTTCAGCCGCCCGACGAACACCTTCAATGTTTTCGAGAATCCATTTAAGCTTGGGCCCTGAGAAATACGTAGCGAGCGGCAAGCCAGTCTTCGATCGAAAGCGATCGACCCCGCCCTGCTCTGCGAGTTGGCTGCAGATTGCCTTTGTGCGCGTGTCCTGCCAGACGATGGCATTTCCGTAGGGCTTTCCCGTCTTTCGGTCCCATACGATCGTCGTTTCCCGCTGATTGGTGACCCCCATTGCCGCGATTTCACCGGGTGATACTCCAGCCTGGGCGACAACCGCGCGCATCACTTCCTGGGCGTTCTCCCAGATCTCCAGACCATCGTGCTCCACCCAGCCCGGCTGTGGGTAGATCTGTTGATGTTCCTTTTGTGAGTGTGCCACAACCGCTCCGTTGCGATCGAAGAGCATACAGCGCGTGCTGGTTGTACCTTGGTCGAGAGCGGCGATGAATTTCGTCATAGAGGTTGCCCTTGTGTTATCTCTGGCTGCATCCCGCACGGCAACGAGGCTGCCGTAATGCAAGCCTGTATATTTGGGAAATACTTATCAGGTGACCATTTCCATTTGGCTATAGCTTAGCAAATCTCGCATTTCTTACAAGCTGGGAGGGAGCACTGCAAATATTTAATTCCATCAAGGATTTATCCCTTCGATAAATTATGGATCGGCAAAAGATCAATCAGCTTTCCCCACCCTCCTTCCAGATGACATCATTATCTTGATCTCCCCACGGTAGATCGTTGCAGAGGTGATGGTTCGCTTTTCCTCTTCTGCCCCCACACCCCCCGGATCAAACATCAAGCTCTCAGCTCAAACTCATAATGCAAACAGGAACACATGGCAGCGCTCATCGGATGTACATTATGGTTGTTCTCACGCTAATGGTGGGTTCTTGGTTTAATGTGGAGTGCGGAAGCTCTGCTTCCGGCCGTAGGCGCAGCCTGTATTTTGAAGTCCACTCGTTAAACCTCCCGCAGGTTTTGACCCTGCGGGAGGTTATATCAGTACTGAGCCCGGAGGTTCAGCTCCGGGCGGAGCAGTGCAAATTAAATCCTCATGAATACCCACGCAAATTAGAGGACAACTTTAAAAGGAGACCAATGCCTAAATTATCACACTCGCCTTCCATTGTATTCCGAGAAGTTATAAAATCTAAAAGATGGCAGCGTCTTAGTAAAACAGAGAGCAATTATTTATGCGACTCGAAAAAATTCTATGTTTCCTACTGGATATGGACGGAACGATAACCCTGGGCGATCACCTGCTTCCAGGCGCTCATGAATTCATCCAACTCCTTTCAAGATGCGACATCCAATACTTCTTCCTGACCAACAACTCGTCCCGATCAAGCGTTGATTATTCAGCCAAGCTCCACACTTTGGGTCTTGAAATCCCCACGGAACGGATACTTACCTCGGGCGAAGCTGCTGCATCCACGCTCGCAAGCAGAGATGAGGGCGCCCGGATCTATCTCGTTGGGACACCCTCCCTTCAGCGCGAGTTTCTCGATCATGGTTTTGAGCTCAGCGATGAGAATCCTGATACTGTTGTCCTCGGCTTCGACACCACACTTACCTATGATAAATTGTCCCGACTGTGTTCCTTGGTTCGAGAAGGCACTCCGTACATCGCCACGCATCCCGACCTCAACTGCCCGACGGCGGAAGGACCGATCCCAGATATCGGCGCAACAATCGCCTTCGTGGAAGCTTCAACCGGCAGGGTGCCCGACGAGATTATCGGCAAACCTTTTCAACCTATGACGGAAGTTATCCTCGCCAGAACAGGTCTGGAGCCCGCGCAGATCTGCATGGTCGGAGACCGCCTGTATACCGACATCGCCATGGGCAAGCATGGATTGCGAACAGTTCTGGTTCTGAGCGGCGAAACCCAGCCGGGAGACCTCGTCGAGTCTCCCTACAAACCAGACCTCGTAGTAAAAGATATTGGTGAGTTAGCGCAGTTGATCAAAGATCAAGGGTGAATTTTCGACGATCAATTTTGTTGGATTTCCTGCCCTCTTCCAAACCAAGTGAGTTGATTGGCCTTAGCTGCATAAACCCAAGCTAACAGGGATTAACGATCACACGTCCTTACAGCCCATAGAACTCTTTCCCCTACTCTTTTTAGAAACAACTCCCCCACCCTATCGCAGCAAAGATCCTCAAACCCACACAATTTCTTCACAACTCTCTAACAGGTTCTACAAACTCCTTTCCTATACTTTCGTACTGAAAGACCAACAAAAGCGATCCGAGGAGCTGGAACGATGTTAAAGAAGTTCTCCAAGAAGACCCTATTAATCGCCGGCATCATCTTCATTGTGGCAGTGAGCAGCGGTTTTGCGTATTACACCCTCGCATACCTGCCAACGCAGACAGCGGATGAACCCGATATTCAAACCGCCACTGTGCGCCAGGGGGATCTGGTCATATACGCCAGCGGATCTGGTGTTTTAATCGCCGGCGATGAAATCGAACTTGGGTTCGGGACCAATGGTCTGGTCGCTGAAATCCACGTTCAACCCGGCGATCAAGTCATGGCCGGCGATGTGCTCGCAGTCCAAGGAGAGCGTGAACAGCTGGAAGCGGCTGTAGCAGCGGATAAACTCACCGAAATTACTGCCCGGCAGTCGCTCGAAACCATCTATGAGAAAGCTGGCATCACGACCGCTCAAGCGCAAACCAATCTGGCGAATGCCCAGGATGCGCTGTACAGCGCGGAATATACACACAGTGTGCAGCAGGAGGGCAATCGAGCCACCCAGGCCACGATCGATGCCGCAGCAGCCGAGCTTGAGAAAGCGGAGGATGCCCTCGCCCGCGCAAACGAGAATCTCAACCATGATCCTGACAATGGGGACCTCCAAATAAAATATGCGAGCGCAATGAGCAAGTATCAAACCGCATTGGGGAATTGGAACTGGTATACAGGCCAACCGACTGAGATTCAACAGGCGATGCTTGACGCCGAGGTCGCAATGACAAAAGCCCTCCTCGAGCAGGCTGAACTTGAGTGGTCTCGGGTCAAGGACGGCCCGGATGCGGATGAGATCACGAAGGCTGAACTGCAGCTCGCCAGCGCTGAAGCAAAATTAGCCATATCCCAGCGCGATCTAGAACAATCTATCATCACTGCGCCGATGGACGGCACGATCATTACGGTGAATGCAAATGTGGGCCAGAACGTGTCGGGATCGTTTATTACCCTGGCGGATCTTTCCCAACCGCATCTGGAAATCTTCCTGGATGAAACCGATCTGGGGAAGATTGACCTCGACTATGAAGTCGAAGTGATCTTCGACGCCCTGCCGGATGAAGTCTTCAATGGAAGTGTTATTCAAGTCGATCCGGGTCTTTATACATCGCAGGGTGTTTCTACCGTGCGCGGGTTGGTGAAACTCAACGATGACTCCGCTGTCATGCTGGACAGCCTGTTGATAGGCATGAACGCTGCTGTCGACGTCATTGGCGGAAAAGCTGAAAAGGTGGTTCTGGTGCCGGTTGAAGCTTTGCGCGAACTTTCACCTGGCGAGTATGCGGTCTTCGTTTTGGAAGACGGTGTGCCTAAACTTCGGACAGTCGAGGTCGGTTTAATGGACTTTACTTTTGCTGAGATCACGTCCGGTCTTAAGCAGGGCGAGATCGTCACCACTGGCATCGTGGAGACTGAATAATGTCCGGACAAACCATCATCCAAACATCTGACGTGAGCAAAATCTACGGCATGGGGGAAATCAGCGTAGCCGCGCTGGATGGCGTGAGCATCTCAATACAGGAGGGTGAATTCGTCGCCATCATGGGACCCTCCGGCTCAGGAAAAAGTACGCTTATGAACATCCTCGGCTGCCTCGACCGACCAACGGAGGGCCGCTATATCCTCGACAATGAGGATGTGAGCGACCTGGAAAAAACCGAATTGGCCGCTATCCGCAGCCGGCAGCTAGGATTCATTTTTCAATCCTATAATCTGCTCTCCAGGACCACTGCCCTGGATAATGTCAAACTTCCATTAATCTACAACCGGGGCAACAAGATCAGCCCGGAAGAGCGAGAAGAAATCGCCCGGAAGACGTTGGAGGCTGTGGGTCTAGGGGATCGCGCCCACCACCAACCGCATGAACTTTCCGGCGGACAGCAGCAACGGGTGGCAATTGCCCGGGCGCTGGTAAACGATCCTGTTCTCATACTGGCAGACGAGCCCACTGGAAATTTAGACTCGCGATCCGGCGAAGAAATCATGAATTTGCTCCATGAGCTGCACGAAGAAGGAAGGACCATCGTAATGGTCACTCATGATCATGAGATCGCCGAGCATACCCAACGCACCATCCATCTGCGCGATGGCAAGGTCGAAAAGGTCATTAAAAATGGGAAAAAGCATACTCAACGAGATGGGAAGGGGGAATCATCATGAGCCCATCTGAGTTCCTTCGGGTTGCCTGGGAGAGTATTTATCGCAACAAAACTCGCTCTCTACTAACGATGCTGGGGATCATCATCGGCGTCGCCGCGGTCATTATCATGATCGGCATCAGCGCCGGCACCGAAGCCGCAATCGAGGAGGAAATCACAGGGCTAGGGACAAACCTGGTTTTCGTCAACTCGACTTTCTCGCGCGGGGGATCCGGCGCTGGGGCCAGCGGAGTGACAGGTGGTCTGGTCTATGATGACGGTTTTGCAATCGCCGATGAAGTCACAGGGGTCGCTGGGGTAACCATCGAGCAAGGCTCCACTGCGACGATAAAAGCAGGTGGCGTTGTGCTAGAAGATGTTTCCATCCTCGGAACAACCTCTGATTTCCCCTCAGTTCGAGACATCGAGATGGATTCGGGGCGCTACTTCAAACAACAAGAAGTCGATCAAAAGCAAAAAATAGCCGTCCTAGGAAGCAGCCTGGCGGAGGAACTCTTCGGAGACGACGACCCCATCGGCCAGGTCATTACCGTAGACACAACGAAACTTACCGTCATCGGCGTACTTGATGAGAAAGGTATGGTCGGAGACGTGAATTATGACAATCGACTCTACCTCCCCATCACCGTCGTATTCCAGAAATTCACACCATCCCAGTTCG
>DAOUTT010000297.1 GCA_030668545.1 Anaerolineales bacterium
AGAAGGAAGTGCGAATTCCTGCCCACCTGCGCCAGATGGAAGCTGCCGTGATCCCGGGAGCTTCGTCGCTGGCAGTGAAGTCGATCCAGACCTGGCCGTAGATCTACTCGCTCAGGCGGAGGCAATTAACGCCGTAATTCTGGGCGCTTTTACACGAGATGAAATCACCGGTTTCTACGTCCGCGGTTTTAATCCGACCGCCAGGCTCGATGATAAATCCGCATCCGTTTACGAAAAGCCTGCGCAGAATCTACTTGAATATTTCTACCCGCGGATTACGGGGAACGAGTAGTGGTAGTAGTAGTAATGGCAATTCATGAATTGCCATTACTAGACGAGAGGGGCCATCATGTAGGGTAAATCATGATTTGCCCTACGGGGGAAAAACCATGGTCAGGGGACCCAAGCGCCGTCGCTCTTTACGGTTACAAGGATTTGACTACTCACAACCAGGCGCATATTTTGTTACGATTTGTACGAAAGACCATTTACATCAATTTGGCGAAATTCGAGGTAACGACATTAAATTGAATGAACGGGGCTCAATTGTTGAGAAGATCTGGAAAGAGATTCCGGACCATTTCACCAACGTTACATTGGATGATTTTATTGTCATGCCCAATCACATACATGGGATCCTGCTTTTAGATGAACCCCCCGATTGTAGGGGCACGGCATGCCGTGCCCCTACGGTTGAAAAGTTTGGCAAACCCACTAAGGGTTCATTACCAACGATTATCCGTTCTTTCAAATCTGCGTCAACACATCTGATTAATAGACTTGATAAGAGAAAAGGAATCTCCATCTGGCAACGTAATTATTATGAACACATCATTCGTAATGAGGATTCACTAAACCGCATCCGCCGTTATATTCAGGAGAACCCAATCAAATGGTCCATTGAACCTGAAAATCTCAGTCGCGCAAACGAATGATAAGCAGCGGCATGGCACTCTGCTCCTTCTGTTCTGGACACGTGTCCATGCCCCAATCCATCCATTACAAGCGAGGAAACGATGAATTTCACACTAACAGATGAACAACGAATGTGGCGTAATGCAGTCCACGAATTCTGCGCCGAAATTGTCAAACCGAAGGCGGCGGAATATGACGAACGCGCCGAAATCCATCAAGATGCCTTCGAGAAAATGGCCACCCTTGGTCTGTTAGGCATGTACGTTCCGGAGTCATACGGCGGTGCGAATGTCGACGCGATCAGCGGGGCAATTGCCGTTGAGGAGCTTGGCTGGGCAGATGGCGGCACAGCGCTTTCCGTGGCCGCGCATAACAGCTTGGGTTGCGCACCAATCGCCACTTATGGCACCGAAGAACAGAAGCAGCGTTGGCTTCCCGGCTTGGCTAAGGGCGACCCCGGTCTCGGAGCCCTTGCGCTGACCGAACCCGGCGCGGGGACAGATTTGGTGGGTGGGATTCAGACGCGTGCCGAAGTGGACAATGGAGAGTGGGTAATCAATGGTAACAAGGCGTGGATCACCAATGCGAGTTCAGCTTCACTTATTATCACACTCTGCCGAACGGATCCGGAAGGTGGTTCTGGCTCGCTAAGTCTGATTGTAGTTCCCACCGACGCCCCTGGTTTGCACATCCACCCACCCGAGAAAAAGATGGGGGTACGTGCTTCACCTACCCACGCCCTGACATACGAGAATGTCCACGTTCCAGAAGATTATCTTCTTGGCAAAGTGGGCGAGGGTCTGTACCAGACTCTCCAAAACTTAGACACTGCTCGGATCGGTATCGGCGCACTCTCTGTCGGTCTGGCACAGGCCGCGCACGAGGAGGCTATCCGCTACGCCAAGGAGCGAGAATCCTTCGGGAAACCAATCGCTGAACGCCAGGCGATCCAATGGATGATTGCCGATGCAGAGGTGCAGATCGAAGCCGCCCGCCTGCTCGTTTATAGGGCTGCCTGGCTTAAACAGGAAGGTGAATTCCACAACCGTGAGGCTGCTGTGGCGAAGCTCTTCGCAACGGAGATGGCCGAGGATGTCGCCCGCAACGCCATGCAGATCCTGGGCAGCTACGGCTACAGCCGGGAATATCCCGTCGAGCGCATTTACCGCGATGCACGACTCATGACAATCGGTGAGGGCACAAGCGAGGTGCAACGAATGGTCATCGCCCGGCGCGTCTTGGGCAAGGAGTAGATGCAGCTCACGAACCTGATTTACAGCCGCTTTAAATATGTTGTCCCAAGTTAAATACAACCGCCTGTGCCGATTGCCATCACAGGCGGTTGTTCTTTCTATGCACTTTGATTTAGCCTTTGTACTTATGAATATCTCCAGGACTACGGAATCGCTGCCTGTAAAGCGGCATCGAGTTCGGCCTCCCCGACCATTCCTACCCACTGACCGATGATCTCGCCTGTTCCATCGAGCAGGAAAATATGGGGTTGGTACCGGTAGCCCAGCTCTCGTTTGAAAGGCTCCGTATTCGGATCGTCGATGTCGAGGTATGCGAAATCAATCTGTCCGGCATACTTAGCTTCAAGCCCGTGCACGACGGGCGCCAGCGCCTGGCAGGTCGGTCACCAGAACGCGAAGAACTCAAGGAGCACCGGCTTGCCCGAAGCCAGGTTTACCGTTGATGGTTCGGTGGCGCTAAGCTCAGGTCGTGGCGTGGGTTTTGGGTCTGCAGGCGCAGACTCAGGGGGTGCAGGGGCAGCGCCCTCTCCTTCCGAAACTTCCACATCCCCAACCGGAGCACCTTGGTCTACCTCCTGCTGCTGTGATGCACTGTCGACAGAAGGATCGTCACGATCAACCTGTTGAGATGCACCAGTACACGCCGCAAGGAGCAATCCAGTGAGGACAACAATACCTAAAACGATGAAATTAGCTTTCCTTCTCATAATAGTTTTCCTCTGACATTTCTGATAAATTTCCCCCCCTTCTCAACCAGCAATAAGGCGAGGGCATGCGCTGGCTAATTCAACTCACAACCATCCCATGCAAGTACGGTTAATATTAATACCACTCCGGTCTCAATTGTGCAATATCCGAAGTTCGGGCGCAGGTGTCATATTTCATGGATCGTCGACCATTCGAATCAAAGATTCCCCGCTATGATTAGATAAACATTCCAGAGAGATAACTGGGCTATAATCTTCGTAAGACAAGCATGCGAGGTGCCATGAAGCAGCCAATTGTTGAGTGTATTCCAAATTTTTCCGAGGGACGACGCGTCGAGGTCGTTGAGGAGATCGAGAACGCCATCCGCAGTGTGCGCGGGGTTTACATCCTAGATCGCCACATCGACTCAGATCACAACCGCTCTGTGATAACGTTCGCTGGTTCCCCTTCCGAAGTGGCTGACGCCGCTTTCGAAGCGATTAAGACGGCTGCGGGGAAAATTAACCTGGATCAACAAAAGGGCGAA
>DAOUTT010000274.1 GCA_030668545.1 Anaerolineales bacterium
ACGGAGTTCAACGTTCTTGTTGCCGGGCTTTCAGTCTTGTTTGCTCTTATCGCCATCGGATTCTCATGGCTGCTCTATGGTCGTAAGACCATGAAGGAAGGCGAACCCGATCCGCTGCGGAAAATTCTGGGCCCGATCTTTGTGGGCATGGAAAACAAGTGGTGGGTTGACGAACTATACGATTTTCTTTTCATCCGTCCTTACGTTGCCATATCCTGGTTCCTTGCGGATGTTGTGGATTGGCGTTTCTGGCACGATTGGTTCCACGACAGCGTATTGGGAGCCGCTTACCGCAATGGAAGCCAGTGGCTTGCTCAGGTTTTCGATCTCGGCATCATCGATGGGATCGGCAATGGTCTTGGAAATATCACCAAAGGGGCTGCGCAACGCCTCCGAGTTCTGCAAACAGGATACGTCCGGAATTACGCCCTCGCGGTATTAGTCGGGGGATTGCTAGTGTTGAGCTACTTCATTTTCGGGTAATGTGGCTGAGGAAATGCCTATGAATCTTTCGTTCTCCATACTCTCTTGGGTGACATTCACCCCGGTCCTGGGCGTCCTGGTGCTCTTGTTCTTGCCTAAGGACCGCCGGAATCTCCTACGTTGGGTCGCCGTGCTGACATCCATGGTTGCCTTCGGGCTTTCCCTGGTCATGCTTGCGCAGTTTGACCAAACGAACGCCTCGCTGCAGATGGTCGAGAGGCTGCCGTGGTTCCAATTAGCAGGGATGCAGATCGATTATTTCCTGGGCGTGGACGGGTTGAGTGTTTTGCTCGTTCTGCTCACGACCTTCCTTACACCGATCTCGATTATCTCCACCTGGAGTGCGGTTGACGACCGCGTGAAAGAATTCTTAATCTTCTTCCTGTTACTTGAAGTGGGAATGGTGGGCGTCTTCCTGGCTCAGGATATCTTCCTGTTTTACATCTTCTGGGAATTCACCCTCGTACCGATGTATTTCCTGATCGGTATCTGGGGAGGACCAAGAAGGGTCTATGCCGCCATTAAGTTCTTCCTTTACACAATGGCGGGTTCGATCCTGATGCTGCTGGCGATCCTGTGGCTCGGGATTGCCTTCGAATCCTTCTCGGTTCCTGACCTCATCGCACAAGGCGGAATACCGGGCAGCGTTCAAACATGGTTGTTCCTGGCTTTCGCGGCCGCTTTCGCCATCAAGGTCCCAATGTGGCCTCTACATTCATGGCTTCCGGATGCACACGTGGAAGCACCGACGGCGGGGTCGGTCATCCTTGCCGGTGTGCTGCTGAAGATGGGTACCTACGGTTTCCTGAGGTTTAACCTTCCGCTGTTCCCTGAAGCATCTATCCGCTTCGCCCCGTGGATGGCTGGCCTGGCAGTGATTGGAATTATTTACGGCGCGGCGGTTTCATACGCGCAGAAAGATGCTAAGAAGCTGGTTGCATACTCCTCTGTGAGTCACCTGGGTTTCGTAGTGCTCGGTCTGTTCGCGTTGAACCCCTTGTGGATCCAGGGTGGGATCCTTCAGATGATCAACCATGGTCTGAGCACCGGCGCTTTGTTCCTTATCGTGGGGATGATCTACGAACGGCGACATACGCGCGAGATGGACGACTTCGGAGGTTTGTGGAAGGTGATGCCGATTTACGGCGCGTTAACGTTGATCGTGACGCTTTCCTCAATGGGCTTGCCGGGTCTGAACGGATTTGTAGGGGAATTCTCGATACTTCTTGGGGCTTTCGGATCCGAGGCGATCGGATCGCCTATCTACGCTGGAATCGCCGCCGCGGGAGTTATCATGGCCGCGATTTACATGCTTTACATGTTCCAGAAGCTTTTCCTTGGCCCGCTCGACAAGGATGAGAATAAAGCGGTCAAGGATATCAATCTGCGTGAAATCCTCACCCTGGTTCCTTTGGTGATTTTCATCTTCTGGATTGGTCTATATCCCAAGCCTTTCTTCAACCTTATTGGACCGTCTGTGGATAAGCTCGTCGCTCTACTACAGGCAGCAAGCGTAGCGGTGCACTAAACAATGGACTGGCAAGATTTTCTTTCAGTACTCCCGTTCATCATAGTCGCGGGTTGGGCGACGCTCCTCCTGTTGATTGATCTCTGGATCCCCTCCGATCGTAAGGGGATAACAGCAGGTCTGGCAGCGCTTGGCTTGGTCGCCGCGATTGCGGCAGTCATCTCCCGCTTCGGCATTGAGCGCGAAGCCTTCGATGGAATGATCATCGTCGATGGTTTTTCCTCATTCCTGCAACTAATATTCCTCGGCGTTGGGTTGATCGCTATATCGCAGGCTTATGATTACCTGCGGCGGCGGGACATCGAGCTCGGGGAATACTACATTTTACTGCTGTACAGCTTGAGTGGGATGCTCTTGATGGCTTCGGCTGGAGATCTGATCGTTGTCTTCCTCGCGGTCGAACTGCTTTCGATCCCACTGTATGTTCTTGCCGCTTTCGCAATTCCACAAACCGAATCTGAAGAATCTGCTCTGAAATATTTCCTTTTAGGAGCCTTTGCTTCGGGATTCCTAGTGTATGGTATTGCGCTGGTCTATGGTTCAACGGGGACAACCGCGCTAAGTGGCATGGTTGCCGCGATTGCGGGAGCTGAAACCACGCCTATTCTTCTGCTTGTCGGGAGCGGAATGATCCTGGTTGGTCTGGGATTTAAAGTCGCAGCGGTGCCATTCCATATGTGGACTCCGGATGTTTACCAGGGGGCGCCCACTTCAGTGACGTCGTTCATGGCTGTAGGCGCGAAGGCCGGAGGTTTCGCAGCCTTACTGAGGATTTTCATTTCTGCTCTGCCGGGTGTCGCTGTGATGTGGATGCCGCTGACGATGTGGATCGCCGCATTGACGATGGCCTGGGGGAATATCGCCGCGATTTCGCAGACCAATATTAAGCGAATGCTGGCCTATTCGAGCATCGCACATGCAGGATATATTTTCATGGCTCTGCCGGCTGCGGCGACACCAGAAGTTGCGCCGGAAGCGGTGCGGGCCGCGCTTTTCTACCTGCTGACGTACGCGATTACCAACCTGGGCGCCTGGGGTGTTGTGCTGGCTATGGAGAAAGCGGAAGGGTCGGGATTGGCAATCGAGGATTACAGCGGATTGGGGAAGAAACGTCCGGCACTTGCGCTGGCAATGGCACTGTTTATGCTATCGTTGACGGGGCTTCCTCCCACAGTCGGGTTTATAGGGAAGTTCTATCTCTTCCGAGCCGTCATCGATGCGAATTTGATCTGGCTTGCCCTCGTGGGTGTTGTGACCTCTCTCATCTCCGCATATTACTACATGCGCGTGATTGTCGTAATGTACATGCGCGACGGTGAACCAGAAGTACGTTCAGAAGCGCTCCTCAATTCCACAATTATTCTCACCGCTGTAGGGACATTCTTCTTCGGGATTTGGCCCGGTCTCCTCTTGAAGATGATCAATCAAGTCAGTCTACTGGATTTGTTCAGATAATCGAAAAGCGATTTGCTTTGTGTGATGAATCCTGCGACGTGGCTGTCGCGGGATTTTTTGTAGGTTGATTGGCAAAGTGTACAAATTGGGGTGTGTAACAGGGTTTTTGTATGGGCGCAAACACTAGTAGAAGAGACCCCCATGCTTTTTTAAGGGCAATCGTTTATAGTTGCTCTGATTTGAACCGGCAGGAGAGCTTTATGGGTGCAGCTCGGGCGCATCTCTTAATCCAGGGGAGAGTTCAGGGG
>DAOUTT010000243.1 GCA_030668545.1 Anaerolineales bacterium
ACGTCCAGAGCGAAGCGCGGGAAACTGAGGACCTTCAGGTTAACAATTTGTCATGGGGCCTCAGTTCTGATAAGATGCGTTACTCGGAACTAAAATCCGGGTGAAAACAATACCAGAGAGGGTCTTAAAAACACAACCGTAGTCCACACGGTTACCCACCTTGTACTGACCACATGGTTCGCGAAAACAGGGATCCGTGAGGTCCGCGGTAGGGGTTTTAGACCACTGGGTTCGGGTCCGTGAGGTCGCCGGTTCAAATCCGGCCGCCCCGACTGTAGAATAAAAGGGCAGCAAAGATTGCTGCCCTTTTTCATTTCCTCTTATGAATACGTGGATTCAAGATTGAATCTCTACGACCACCCCATCCTCAGCCCAATAATAGAGTTCCTGCGCTGCTCCCAGGTCGAGAATGATGCATCCATACGAGGCAGGCTGCCCGAGCACATTCGCCCAGAGCCTACGGCCCCCGGAGAGCAGCGGCAAGCCATGGATGCCATTCATGAAGCCGGGAACGGCTTCGTAGATGCCCAGGAAGTGCGGCATATACAGGTCCCAGATAGAAGCATATGCGTTTTCATTATGCGTGCTCACCTGGTAAAGCCCGGGCAATGTGGGTGAATTGGGGATGCCGGTGCTAACAACGTAACTCTGGTGAAGCTCACCACCCTCATAGGTCCACATCCGCTGCTCACGCAAACTGATCACAATGCGCTTCTCTGGAATCACCGGCAGCGTGAGCATGTCATCCTTCGGCGGAACGATCAGAGTCTCTCCGGGAACAAGACCAGACACTGCAAGGTCTGGATTGAACTCCTGCAGCTTCCAATAGGGCATGCCAATTTTAAAGCTTATCGAGACCAGATTGTCATCAGGCTCTACGACGTAGGTGCCGGGCAAATACTCGATGATGAGCGTTTCCGTCTCTTCTCCCAATAAGCCAGATCGCAGGACTTCTTCAACAACTCCATTGTCCAACCCCCGCACCTCTCCTAAGGACGCTTCGATTTCCATGGCATAAAGGGAAAGACTCTCGTCGTGAAGGGAGACGCTAAGTTGGTCTCCTTCAGATTCGATGTTAATCCAGGAGGCGATCAAGGCAGGCTCCGGAACCCAGACAAAGCGCTCATCCGTGACGGGATCATAGGCACGAAGTGTGGGACTTGAATCAAGAAATTTTTGCACCGCTTCAGCTTGGCTGGAGACATCATGGCGCTGCGCGGGTATCTCGAGTGTGACGAAGGGGACTAATTGATGATCAAGCAGGATTGCCTCCGGCTCTTCGGCGAGCATATGCAAACTAGCAGCCACATCAAGCGTTCTTCCGGACAGGCTCTCTATTTGCGTCAAGCGGTCCTCATCCAAATTCAAGTCCGCATCACGCGGCGCAATATAAACCCGCTCAGCCCAGCGGTCGAGACCTTGTTTCGCTAAAAAGGGATCCAACTCAACCACCGGATCAATCTCAGCTCCATACTTGAGAATTGCCAACATGGATCCAACACTTTCTATAATATTCCCGGATCGTCCCAGGGAATAGGCATAGGCTATGGACTCATCCACAGCTACGCGCAGCCCAAGCTCTGAAGGTGCAATTTCCCATGAATGATAGGGGGTGGTTATCACGACCGCCTGGAGTTGTAAATCTTCATTCCAAGTTTTTTGGAGATCTCGAGCAGCTTCGGTTGACTGAAGCCCTCCGACTGGAACCCCGCCAACCACGATCCCCGGCAGCATCTCCTCCGTTAGTTGGAAGTAGCAATACGATCCCAGTGTTAGCAAAACAGGCGCGGATGCAAACGCTATGAAACCAAGCACTACAAGTATTACAAACCGCGTGAAGATGCCAGCGACTCGCCGGGTTTTTGGGTTCTTCAAAAAAGCTGACTCTTCCGAAATCATGATCCCTCAGCGCATCAATCCCAGTAATCCGCGGCTTATGCGGCATGCAGGAGATGACGGTATGAAGCACAATAGCTCAAGTCCGCACACAGGTGATGCAAGTGGCTTGCCATGCAGAAACGTTCGGTCAACGACACATAGGCAATCATTCTGCCAGGGATTGAGCTATCTTTGGAACAAGTTCGGGCTTGACGAGCTGCCAAATACTCCACTCGTGCCTTTTTCAGTCTGAACCAAAATGGCAGAATCTTGTAATGAGCAGTATTCTACTGCCATATAAAAATGGTTGCATCAATATTGAAATGGAATTACGGAGGATTGGTATGGCGAGAAAAACGATTGGATACGTAAAACTCGCATGGACTTGCCCTCATTGTGAGAGCGAAAACCACGGACCAAGAAAATTCTGCAATGGTTGTGGAGCGCCGCAGCCACAAGATGTTGAATTCCACCAAGCTGCACAGGAAGTCTTGCTTACAGATGAAGCGGAGATCGCCCGTGCGAAAGCTGGTCCTGACATCCACTGTCCTTACTGCCGCGCAAGAAATCCTGGTGATGCATCGTTCTGCAGCGCTTGTGGAGGGAACCTGGAAACCGGCGAAGCTCGCCCAAGCGGCGCTGTCCTTGGGGCGTATCGAAAAGACAAGCAGCTCGACATCGAATGTCCCTCCTGCGCAACACTCAACCCTGCGGACGCGCATACCTGCGCAGGCTGCGGTGACAGTCTGGCAAAACCGAAACCGGCATCCAAGGAGATCAAGGAAACGAAAAAACGCACGCCTATCGGCATCGCTATTGGTATTGGCGCGCTTTGCATAATCGCCGGCATCGTGTGGGTAGTTTTATCCCAGCGGACCGAAGAACATATCGGGACCGTGGAAGACGTGGCCTGGATGCGCTCCATCCCCATTGAAGCCCTTGTCGATATTGAGGATGAGGGGTGGAAAGATGAGATTCCCGCGGACGCTGAAGTTGGTCCTTGCACCGATACGCACCGTGAAACGGTCGCTGAACCCGTACCCGACTCAGTTGAGGTATGCGGCACACCCTATACCGTAGACACAGGAACCGGCATCGGAGAAGTCGTGCAGGACTGTGAGTATGAAGTCTATAGCGATTGGTGTACCTTCACAGTTATCGACTGGGGAGTCATCGATGCTGTCACACTGACTGGCACTGACCTCAACCCAATATGGCCTGAAGCACAGCTCGAGGAAGGCCAGCGGTTCGGCGACGGCGAAGAACGCTTTGAAATCACGCTGTCAACAGATGATGATACGTTCATATACACCATCTATGATCCGGTCGTATTCATCCAATTTCAGCAGGGCACAACCTGGATTCTGAATATCAACTCATTTGGCAAATTGGTGTCTGTGGATAAACCTGAATAAGGTTTCGTCGCGGATATCTTCACTTTCCCACAATCCGAACTGGCATGTGATAAGCTTCTCTGCGCTGTGCCGGATTCAATTCGCCGTTGGAAGACGTGGCATCGCGTTGGATGATCATTAGCGGTTCGCCCCACTCCGCACTAAGGAGGCACAGATGTACCTAATCCTTCTAGGACCGCCAGGATCTGGCAAAGGTACACAGGCGGAACGATTGTGTAAGCAATTGGATCTTCCACATGTTGCAAGCGGTGATTTATTCCGCGACCACCTGAAGCGGGAGACTGATCTGGGCAAATTGGCACGGAGCTATATAGATAAAGGCCAACTTGTTCCCGATGATGTCACAATTGCCATGGTCAAGGAACGGCTCTCCAGATCGGATTGCCGTGGCGGGACGATCCTGGATGGATTTCCTCGAACTCAGGCACAGGCGGAAGCTCTGGATTTACTCCTCCAAGAACTCGGGCAGCAACTAACGGGTGTGTTATTTATGGCGGTTCCGGACGATGTCCTTATCGAGCGCTTATCGGGCAGACGCATCTGTCGGAATTGCCAAGCACCGTACCACGTCCTTTTTAGTCCTCCACGCGAAGCGCAAACTTGTGATCTGTGCTCAGGGGAACTGTACCAGCGTGATGACGATCAACCGGAAACGATAAAAGCGCGCCTTGATGTTTATCACAAGCAAACCGCCCCACTCATCAAGTTTTATAAAGGTGCAAATCTCCTGCACGAAGTCGATGGGAATATTGGTATCGACCAGGTGACGGATTCCCTGCTCACGATCATACGCAGTCTCCAGCCGTAAACAT
>DAOUTT010000072.1 GCA_030668545.1 Anaerolineales bacterium
ACTAATAAATTTGCATTGAATTAAACACCTAGTTTGGTCAATCTCACATCTCAATACTATTTAGATGTCAGAATCATCAGTTCGTTACATAAAGTGACAAACGGATACCTAGACATGGTTTCTTGTTTAGACATCGCTCTTGAACGCTGATCGAACGAAGGTATTATAGTCTACAAGAGTCACGCAGAAGATTCGGCTGCACTTTCGACAGGGAGCGCTATTTGAGTCTTTTGGTATACTCAGCGCGGTTTATGGAAAAAGTTAAACGCACCCTCAATCTTTATCCTCAGATTCTCCCCTTGGGGATTGTCGTGTTAACCCTGTGTGGGTCCGTGTTGATTTATTTTGCGACAGCCCGAACTGTTCATCTGGAGATCAATGGGTCTGAGAGTTCTTTACGAACGCACGCGCGGACGGTTTTGGCTGCGCTTCGTGATGGGGGAGTTACAGTAGGAGACGAAGATCTAATACAACCGTCAGCGAGCGAGAAGTTGATACCTGGAATGACGATCCGAGTTCAGAGCGCTCGCGAGGTGACGATTCAAACTGATGGTGAAATTGCGAAAGTACTGACAACTGAATCCTCGCCAGAGAATATCCTTCTCGAGGCTGGCATTCGGGTTTTTCCCGGTGATCAATTAGATGTCACCATGTGGTTTGAAGACCCCTCTGGAGTTCAGGTCCCAGAATACCCACTTAGCGTCCAATTTCATCCAGGGGTTGCCCTAGAAATTATCGATGATGGCACTACAATTTCCATTCGCAGTGCGGCCGGAACCGTCGGAGAGGTGTTGTGGGATGCAGGCATCATTCTCTACGAGGGCGACCTCGTTGAGCCAAATCCAGGTGCACCTGTATCTGCAGGCGACGTGATTGAGGTCGTCAGAGCTCAGCCACTTGTCTTCGAAACGGATGGTGAGGTTGTCCACACGCGGGCTGCCGCTAAAACAGTTGGTGAAGCGTTAGTGCAATCTGGCATTGCATTAACTGGCATGGACTACGCAATCCCTGATGTGGATAGACCCGTTCCCGGCGATGGTCGGATTCGTGTGGTCAGGGTGCGTGAAAATATTCTATACGAGATGGAGCCGATCCCCTTCGGCACCGTCTACCAGCCGGCTGATCATCTGGAGCTAGATACGTTAGAGGTTATCAGCACGGGTTCCTATGGTGTGGTGGCGAAACGAATCCGCCTACGAATAGAAGATGGGGTTGAGGTGGAGCGGTCTGTGGATGAGGCGGTCCACGTTATTGAGCCGAAGCCGCGAGTTGTGGGCTATGGCACCAAGATCGTAATCCGCACGCTAAACACAGCGAGTGGAACGATCCAGTACTGGCGTGCGATCCCTGTTTATGCGACGGCTTATTCACCCTGCCGAAGTGGGGTTTCGGAATGTTACCCTCTCACAGCCAGCGGACGCCCGGTTACCAGGGGAATGGTCGCCGTTATCCGAAGCTGGTATAACCAGATGAGAGGCTGGCCGGTATTTATCCCTTCGTATGGATCTGGGTCGATTGAGGATATCGGGGCGGGGTTTGCTGATAAAGATTGGATAGATTTAGGGTTCACGGACGATGATTTTGAAGGCTGGCACAGCTGGACTACACTTTATTTTCTAACTCCAGTCCCGCAATTAGACAGCATTCCTTGGATTCTTCCCTAAGGTACTAGTCGAAGAACAGGTCCCGGGGATCGCATGCTAATTAATTAAGTTTTTCTCGGGAATTGATGTGTAATCCTGTTGGAGGTATAGGCATGAGGAAAACCATTCGGATCGTTGGGATTCTTTCTTTTCTGAGTCTTACCATTACTGCTTGCGTACAACAGGGATCGGCAGAGGATGCGATTGAAGCATATCTAAACGCTCTTGTGTCGAAAGACGTCGTCCGGGCGGTTAATAAGTCATGTCTGAATTGGGAGGAAGGCGCGCATGCTGAAGCGTCCTCGTTTGAAGCTGTCATCGTTCAGCTTGATGGGTTAACCTGCGCCTCAATTAGTGCGAGTGGTGCGCAAACACTCGTCAACTGTGAGGGTAAGATTATTGCAAACTACGGGGGGGAGGACCAGGATATCCCCCTTTCGGGGAGGATTTACATCGCTGTTCTTGAGGATGGCGAGTGGAAAATGTGTGGGTATTCAACAGGGACAGGCGAGTGAAGGATCGTAAATCGAGCGCTCGCGAGAATCTATATGCACTCGCACTGTGTTTGATCATTCTTTTGATAATCATCCTCACTGCTGATGCTTCACCGCAGTGGATCTATCAGGGCTTCTAATGACCCTGATCCACATTTTAATATTCACTCTTCTAGTAAGCGCGCTGGTCCTAACCGCATCCCAAAGATGGCGGAGATGGTCTCTTTTCATCATCAGTCTGGTCAGCGTTTACTGGCTTCAGCCCGCAGTTTCATTACGGCAGTTCAGTTTCTGGTTTCCAACGGCATCAATAGGGTTGACAGTGATAGCCTGGTTGGTGACTCGTCATCGTGAGCGGGGGTTAAGCCGGGAGGACCTCACCGCGCTGTTGTTCACCGCTCTTCTTCCGCTGCTCCTCAGCCTGAGTCGTTTTCTCCCCGAGGGATGGCAGTTAACAGCTTCCCGTCCCCCATCCATCTATCTGGTGGTTATTGTAGGTTCCATTCTGGTTATCCTGGGTTTCGTTGGGGAATGGCTCGCAAAATGGTCACGTCTGATGAGTGTGCTTCTCGGCGTCGTTGTCATTGGGGTTTTCATTGTTTTAAAAATTGAAACTCTTTCGGTGTGGACCAGCAGTCTCTTACGAGGGGTAACGGGACAATCGCGAAATCTAGCCGCGTCTACTGATTTATATTGGCTTGGTTTCTCCTATATCGCTTTACGTCTCCTACATGTCCTAAGGGATTATCAATCCGGCCGTTTGCCTGCGGTGTCATTCCTTGATTTTCTGACATTTGTCCTTTTCTTTCCTGCGATCACTGCCGGCCCGATTGACCGAGTCGAGAAATTTTCATCTAAAATGCAGAATGCGGTAGCGCCTACTGCGAGCGAATATCTTACTGGTGCCAGGAGGATCGTTCTCGGAGTTTTTCAGAAATTTGTCCTGGCGGATGGATTGGCAATCATCGCCCTGAATTCGACCAATGTTGCCATGACGCGTTCCGTCCCCTGGCTCTGGGTGCTCGTGTTTGCCTTCAGCCTGAGGCTGTACTTCGATTTCAGCGGCTACACGGATGTTGCCGTTGGAATAGGGCAAATATCCGGCATACAGCTTCCGGAGAACTTCGACCGCCCATACTTTAAAACTAACATCGGAACTTTCTGGAATAGTTGGCATATGACGCTCGCCAATTGGTTCAGGGCTTATGTTTTTAATCCGCTCACGCGCGCGCTGCGAAAAGGGCGATTGAAGATGAATTCTGCGCTTATCATCCTGATCGGTCAGTTGGTGACGATGACGCTGATAGGGCTTTGGCACGGGGTGACTTGGAATTTCGTCCTCTGGGGCTTATGGCATGCTGTCGGGTTGTTTATCCATAATCGTTGGGCTGTTTTCCTTAATGCCCGGCGGGATCGAATTCCTTCAGCCTTCTACACGAGTAAAGCAATGAGAGCAGTTAGCCTCGTTCTGACTTTCAACTTCGTAGCGCTAGGATGGGTCTGGTTTGCTTTACCGAGCGTTCAGATGTCCTGGGAAACCCTCATACGAATGTTCGGGGGGATTCGATGACCGAAACTCAGCGTGTGGAAAAGGGCGTAATGAATATCTCTTGGGGCTTCATCTGGCGTGTCCTTCTAAAAGCCTTCGTTCTATTTGCGGCGATTAATATCGTCTATGCCCTATTTAACCCACTTCCCGTGCTTGGGCGGCTCTCGTTTTACAACGTTCTTTTCCCTGGGCGGCTGCGGCTTCCTTATGGGGATGACCCGGATCGTTCATTCAACATCACACTATCCCATTTAGATGCCATGTTTGCTGCGCATGAGATACAGAGCACCGAGAAGAGCGAAGAGGAATTTCGCATTCTGGTTATCGGCGACTCGTCAGTGTGGGGATTTTTACTCGAGCCAACGCAGACCCTTTCGGCTCAGATCAACCAGAGCGAAATAATAACAGAAGATGGAAGAACGGTTCGAGCCTACAATCTTGGATATCCAACGATGTCTGTCACAAAGGATCTACTGATCCTTGAACGTGGGCTCCTCAATCATCCTGATCTGATCATCTGGTTGGTCACGCTGGAGTCTCTTCCCAAAGTATCCCAGTTAGATTCACCCTTTCTACAACTCAATCCGGATCGCACACGCGAGCTTATCACACGTTATGCTCTCGATCTTGACCCTGAGGATGAGCGATTTGAGAACTCAACGTTTTGGAATCGAACCATCATAGGACAGCGGCGAGAACTAGCCCAACTCTTTAAGCTTCAAATGCTGGGTGTTCTATGGTCTGGATCGGGCGTTGACCATGAGATTCCGGAAACTTATAATGAGCGGTTGGAAGATCTACCTGCCGATCTAGATTTCCACAATTTCATGCCAGGGGATTTGAATACCAATGAACTTGCTTTTGATATGCTTGAGGCGGGGGTGCAAGCGGCAGGCGATATCCCGGTGGTTTTCATTAACGAGCCGGTTTTTATCAGCGAGGGTGAAAACAGCGATATTCGGTACAATTTCTACTACCCACGCTGGGCGTACGATTTCTATCGGCAGGAACTGCAGTCTCAGGCGGCTGGCAGAGGTTGGGATTATGCGGATCTGTGGGACGCAATGCCATCCACAGAATTTACGGACAGCGCGATTCACTATACGCCTCTGGGGTCCAGAATTCTGGCACAGGACATTATCGGAGTGATAAAAGAGTTTCTCCAAGAGCCGTAAACTTCAATTTCATTAGGGATTGTGATTGCATTCGAAGGTAAAAAAATGGTAAATAAACGGAATTGGTTTCCTCACATAACCTTATCAGTGTCGATCGGAATTGTGGTTTTCATTCTGGTTGGATGCACAACCCCAACGGGGAATGACCCTCAAGCTTCTCTCGAGGTAGTATCTTCTTCATCGTCGGCAGAATCAACAGAGAACCCTCCCAGGAGCACAACTGTGGAAACCGAGGGTAAAGGAACACCAACAAGCGTTTCACCATCAAGCCCTGATCAAACAGCAGAAGCGGATGAAGTGGAGCGCTCAACTCCAGTGCCAACCGCAACTTACGACCCGAGCACATGGCAAGATCTCCCCGTAATCCCGGTTGTGAGCGATAGGGCGAGAGACATCTATAACCATGGATTGAGTTTAGGGAATAACCCCCGTGCTTTCGCGAAAGTCGGTGACTGTCAGAACGTACCCTCGATGTTCCTGTCGATCTTCAGCCATGAGGGGTTTTACTCACTTCGTGAGGAGGATGCATACCTCAGAGAGACGATTGAATGGTTTGATGGATCTTTCTCGAGGGAGAGCGAGGCTGTTCGCAGGGGTTTTAACGCAGCATCGGTCGTTTCCCCACTATGGGCTAACCCCGAATCCTGTGACCCGGGTGAAACCCCGTTGGATTGTGAGATCCGCTTGCATCAACCCAGCATCGCTTTGGTGAGCCTGGAAACCTGGTGGGAGGGAAATCCTGAGAAATACGAGCAGTACGTGCGGGAGATTTTGGAGACGTTGATCGACCACGGAATCCTTCCAGTTCTTGCGACGAAAGCGGATAACCTCGAGGGAGATCACCGCATCAATATAATCCTGACGAGGTTAGCTTACGAATACGACATCCCGCTTTGGAACTTTTGGCGAGCGATCCAACCACTTCCAAACCAGGGTTTAATGGAAGATGGATTTCATCTTACTTTTGCTGAAAATCACTTCGACGATCCTGAAGCAATGAGGGCAGCTTGGCCCTGGAGAAATCTCACCGCTCTTCAAGTCCTAAACTCGGTTTGGCAGGGCGTTTCTGCGCCTTAAAACATCACCCGATGCGCGGAAATAGTTTTTCCCGCGGGTGGAAAGAAGAGTATCAATGCAGGATCAAATCGCTGTATTTATTTCAACTGAATTACTAAAAGATCCGACGCGGAAAATTGCGTTTGATGAGCCATTGATTTCCAGTGGTTTGGTCGATTCGTTCAGCCTGGTGGACCTTGCTCTCTTTATCGAGGAGACGTTCGACGTCCGCATTGACGATACAGAACTCACCGCAGAGGTTTTTGATACGATCGAAGAATTGGCTGCATTAATCTCCGCACGCAGCACATCCTAACAGACATGTCGACAGTCACTGATGTTCTCTACCGGACGATCCAAGAGGAGCCAGATCGAATTGCACTAGTCCTCCAATCACCTGATGGAGATCAGGCCATCACGTATACTGATCTCATCCGCGGTGCACTCGGCTATGCAAAGCTCCTCGAGGACGCGGGTGTAAGGAGTAACGAACCGGTCATTTTGCTTCTGCAGCATGGCAGACCGCTGATCGAGGCATTCTTCGGTGCTATTCTGCATGGCGCAGTCCCCGCCATCATGCCCTTTCTCACAGAAAAACTATCGCCAGAACGCTATCGGCAATCACTTGCAGCGTTGATTGAGATTACCAAGCCGGCTGCGATTATCACCTATCCGGCATTTACAGATGAAGTCGTGCGTGCAAGAAAAGAAGGCGATTCAGTGCGATCTGTAATCCTTTGGACTGAAGCCAAACCGCCAACAGATATTTCCTGGGAGACGCTCGGAGGAATGAGAAGTAAGCCGGAGGACATCGTTCTCTTACAACACTCATCTGGGACAACTGGCTTGCAGAAAGGCGTTGCCCTTTCTCACCGAGCCGTTCTTTATCAGCTTAAAACCTACGCTGAAGCGATTAAGATGACCCGTGACGATGTCGTCGTTAGTTGGCTTCCTCTTTACCATGACATGGGTTTGATTGCCGGCTTTATCATGCCAATCTTGTTGAGATCCAAGTTAATTCTCATGTCACCATTCGATTGGATTCGCGCCCCTTACCGGCTCTTATCCGCGATCTCTCAATACAGGGGAACTCTGAGTTGGCTGCCGAATTTTGCATACAATTTCAGCGCTCGCAAAGTGCGCGATCGTGATCTCGACAATATCGATTTATCCAGCTGGCGAGCCGTGATTAACTGCTCTGAGCCGATGCGATGGAAAAGCCATGAGGATTTTTTCAACCGCTTCTCAAAGTACGGGCTCAAACGCCAGGCATTGGCGACGTGTTATGCAATGGCAGAGAATGTGTTCGCAGTCACGCAAGGTGGTATTGAATCACCGGTCGTGGTGGATGAGATCGACCGGCGATCCCTGTTGGAGGATCAAATTGCGAGTCCCGCGAAGGCGGATGAGGATGCGATTAAAATGCTTTCAGCGGGCCAACCGATTGATGGAACGAGTGTGCGCGTTATAGATGCTGAGGGGATGGATTTACCCGATCGGCATGTTGGTGAAATTGCGCTGCAGGGGGATTGTCTTCTATCTGGCTACTACAATCGTGAGGATTTAACCCAAGAGACTTTTCTGGGTCGTTGGTATATCACCGGGGATCTGGGTTATCTTGTTGATGGTGAATTATTTGTTACCGGTCGTATGAAAGAGCTGATTATTGTCGGCGGCAAGAATGTTTTCCCCCAGGATCTCGAAGAATTAGCGATGGATGTTGAAGGTGTTCATCCAGGGCGAGTGGTTGCTTTCGGGTTATTCAATGAAGAACTTGGGACCGAGGAGATTGGGGTAATCGCCGAAGTGGATGTGATCGAGGATGACCTGCGCCTGAAAATTGCACGTGAGATTAGAGATCAGATTGCGCGTGGGACTGATGTCACTGCACGATATGTTTTGACCGTAGATCGCGGCTGGTTAATCAAAACGAGCAGCGGTAAAATCGCCCGCGGGGCGAATCGGGATAAGTATTTACAGGAATCCGCGTAACTCTTCCGGTATAGTTAAATCAGGACATAACCTGTGAACACATCGTTACTTGATGCGCCCGGAGTGCTGAAAAAATATGGGATCTTGCCAACGAAAAGCCTTGGCCAGAATTTCATAATTAATCAGTGTGCCTTAGATGATGTGATCTCTGCTGCAGATCTGACCGGACACGAGGAAATCATCGAGATTGGAGCAGGGTTCGGAACGCTGACAATCGAATTGGCTCAGCATGCGGCCCGGGTATTCGCGGTTGAAATCGACAAACGACTGATCCCTGTCCTCCGGGATAATCTGCAGGATTTTGAAAACGTAACTATTCTTCATGCTGATTTCCTACAGCTTGATCCGGGCGAGCTGGTTTCACGATCTGGATATTATGTAATCGCCAACATTCCCTATTACATCACATCCTCTCTTCTTCGACACTTAATGGATTCTTCCATACCTCCGGCGAGGGTTGTGTTGACGATGCAGCGTGAGGTCGCGCAGCGGATCACCAGTTCACCAGGTGATATGAGCCTGCTTGCGTTGAGTGTTCAGATCTATGGCTGCGCCGTGATTACTGCGCGCTTCCCGGCGGAGTGTTTCTATCCCATTCCGGATGTAGATTCGGCAGTATTGCGCATAGACATATATGAGGAACCTGTAGTTCCACGTGAGGTGATCCCGGCGATCTTCAGTTTAGCCCGCGCTGGTTTTGGTCAAAAAAGGAAAAAATTACGGAATTCTCTTGCCCGTGAGCTGGGCTTGAGCCCGGAAGAAGTTGAGAAGTTGCTTGCTAAAGCAGGGATCCA